>CAZZVG010001086.1:0-3041 GCA_964657295.1 Iningainema sp.
AGAGTAACCGAACCCGATAAACTCTGTCTCACCCCTCGTCGTGCAGCATGGCTTGGACTACGGAAAGAGGAGGCACAAAAGCCTATGGACAAAAAACTGATTGCCTTGTTAATGGCACAGCACCCCGACTTAGCGGAAGCCACGGAGCTAGCCCTTGGCTTTGCGGCTGTTGTGCGCCAGCAACAACCTGACCAACTTGATTCATGGCTAGCACAAGCTGACCATAGCAATCTTTCTCCTTTTCGCCGCTTTGCCAAACGCTTAGGCATTAAAAAAATTGAGCAAGAAGTGTCAAGCTATTATCTCGCTTCGTTATTTAAAGTAGGAGTATTGTGTCGTTTGACATAGTCAGGATTACGGTTCGTTCGCTTGGGCATCAGGGTAAACAAAATTTTTTCTTACTTCATTTGATTAAAGAATTCACCTGAACCGTAGTACACTTTTGCACAGAAAAATTCTGTACTTGATTGACTGTATTGCAATCACTCTTCGTTGAAAATTATTTCAGTCTCAGGAAATATTGATAAAATATAAATTTTTTGAATATGTCAGGGATGGTGAGGATATTCTGAAGTCATTGGCTCACCAATACTCCGGACAAAATTGTGATATGGGGCGCTACCCAGCCAGAGAATGAAAGTTACAGGCTCCAAGGGGGAACGATAGATCAAGGCTTCCAGCCTTCAGAAAAAACTGTCCGGAGTATTGCTTACAAGATGCTCATCTAAAGTAAAGACAACTATGATCTCCCCACGCATAGAAGAACTATGGGCAACCGACCTTAAAAGCAGACAATGTGAATGCATGCCACAAACGTCATCGCTTTCATTGCTGAGGACATCAGCAATGGAGATTTCCTGGAATCATGTTTCTCTGTCTGTCACGCTCCAATCCGATTCGGACTAATTCAATTCAATTCAATCCGATTCGGACTAATCCAATCCAAGAAAGAACTGACAATTGATCAACCAGGATCGCATTGCGTTTTCGACGGGCTGCACATTTTTCACTTCAATTCATACAGACCCTGATTATACGTTTTACTATAGCGATCGCAGAAATGAATATGTGATCTGGTTAGGTTGGATTGGATTCAATCAATTGAGTTAAGGCACTTGCCTGGAAACAAAATACCAGCAGACATTGTAATTCGGACTACAGTTGTCCAATCCGTTTTATCTGCCGAAGAAACTGTTAAAACTTATAAGAGTCTTTCCCAAGTTGAACAAGCTTTTCGTAGTTTTAAAACTATAGATTTAAAAATACATCCCATTTATCATCACACCGCAGAACGAGTGAAAACACATGTGTTTTTATGTATGTTAGCTTATTATGTTGAATGGCATATGCGTTCTCTTTTAGCTCCAATTCTTTTTGATGAGGATGATTGGGAACAAGCTAAACTCAAGCAAGTATCTGTTGTTTGTGCTGTCCAAAGTGATAGTGCTATAGCTAAAGCTCAAACCAAGCGTACCTCTGATAATTTGCCAGTTCATAGTTTCCAAACTTTATTAGCTGATTTAGGTACTATTGTTAAAAACCAAATTAAATCGACTATTAAAGGTGCTAATGAAATCGTTTTTGACAAGATTACTGAACCCACTAAGCTGCAACAAAAAGCTCTAGATTTGCTCGGTGTTTCCCTATTTTGTACCCAGTAAACCTGGAACTAAATTCTTTAAAATCCTTGTTATGCACTGCATACGACTTTTGTCACAGGGGGAAGTTCAGTTCTAGTATCGGACTCAACCATTTAATTAATCACGTCGGCTGGTCTTTTACGCGATCGCACATGCAACTAGATATCGGTTAACCAATTTCTGAGTCGGCGCTACGGCTGATGAGAGCTTCTGCTGGATTGCATATGAATATGGATTGTGCAATAATTGAGTCTATCCAATGTCTATCCAATCCAATAAGAGAGAGGAGCGATTATGGGCAAACGATCTTGGCTCAATGAATTGCTTGAGCAGAAACTACTACCAACACTGGCGAAACTACCTGATACCGATCAAGGCAAAGCCAAAGCCCAAGAATTGAATCATTGGTTGCGTCTGCGATGGACTGAACGTGGGTATAAACATCTCAACCAACAGCAGAGTTTGATGGATCAGACTCGCGCCGCGATCAAAAGCAAGTTAGGAGATGCCCATTTTGCTTTGGAATCGATCAACTTTACTACTGAAGAATACACTCTGATCAATGACGCAAAACAGCAGAGTGTTGCTCTACGCAATGAGGATGTCAAACAGATTGACAACCCTGATGCGATTGTCGCTGTCGCTGTCTCCTTGCTTGACTCTAGTGAATGGGCTTCAATGGCTGCTGGTTTGGCGGTGCTGACTGGAAGACGTTCTAGTGAATTGCTGGCGACAGATCAGTTTCAGCCTTTAACCGAATGGAGTGTGACCTTTACTGGCGCATTGAAGCGGGGTGGTGAAACCCAAACTCTGAGTTTTGAGATTCCCACACTCACAAACAGTGATCTTGTCTGCAATACTCTTGCCAAAATCCGACACCAACTTCCCGACGCTCAACATTTATCTGCTGCCGAGGTGAATTCTCGCTATGGTCAAGCTGTTGCTGATGCATGCGATCGCCACTTTGAGAGCCTTGTTCCCCCACGAGATGGTGGTAACCTCTACACTCACCTGTTTCGCGCTGTTTACGCTACTATTGCTACTTTCTGGTTCTGTCCGCCCAAAGTTGACCCGGTGGAATTTCGCGCCGCCATTCAAGGTCACTATGCTGTCTTGGTATTGAGCCGAGATCCGAGTAATTTCCGGCAAGATGGTCTGAAAACCCTTATCCTGCAGGGGATTGAAAATTTGCTACATGATAGTCAAAAAAATCATTATTTACAACGTAAAATCAAGCCTTTTGAGGTCATCTCGCAGGTTTTTTCGTCTATCTCGGCTCAATACCTGAAACGTTCAATATGTAAACCCTTCAGGCAAAGAGCAACAAATCTAGAACACCACCCGGCTCTTAAACGTCGAGGACAACTTTTGGAGTTGCGGGCTTGGAAATACAAATCAGCA
>CAZZVG010001087.1:0-3031 GCA_964657295.1 Iningainema sp.
CAATATGCTGGCGACCTTGTTGGCTTCCCAGGCATTGACGGAGACGTTGATCGCAATAGATTTAATGGCTCGCTAGATCGACTGCAAGCAGAGACGATAACTTCTCTTCCTTTGAAGCTAGGTCGCATTGGACCAAAAGTCGAAAAATTGCAGCAAGCTTTGAGCAGGATAGCTAAAATCTCGAATTGTTCAAGCATGGACCCTGGACCCGCTGACGGCATTTTCGGTCTAGCAACGTTTGCGGGAGTTAAAGTTTATCAAAAAGCTAATAATTCCCTAGCTGATGGAGTCATTGCCTCCAATGACAAGTTACTTGCTGATGTATGAAAACTGAAGAAATTCAAGCTATAACGCCTTTGTTCCTTGGGATAATTGGACTTATTCTTGGGCTTGCTGTTATCCTTTCCCCAAACTTGAGTGATGCCAAATGGATGGGAGGAATTGGGTTGGCGACGGCAGCGATCGCGGGTGCGTCAGGCGCATCTCAGTCTAAAGGAAGTACTCAACCAACTCAAAACATTGTGGCAGATAGTGTACAGAAAGTGGAGTCTCCGTCAGTAGGCGTTGAGCCGACTAAGGAATAATTAATCATTAAAACAAAATAGCGTGACTCGATTAAGCCACGCTCTCAAATGTTGTCAAATATTAGGGCATCTTAATTGTAAATTGCAAAAAGTAGTTAATTTTAGGAAATCACGGATGCAATTTCAGGCATCCAACGCAGTTGAAAAACTGTTTGGTCTTTGTGCTTCGCGATCGCAGGGACTACCCGACCGTACCTTTTTCCTTCCTCTGTGGGGCGGTAGGGTGCTTTTCTGTCATTCGTTCTATACTGAAAACCTTTTTCTATCAGTAACTCATTAACACGGACTGGACTTAACTTGATTAACTTTCCTACTTGAGACGCGTTCAGTAATGTGTCGGCATGAGTATCCGTGCAAGCGACGGCTACTTTTAGAGAATCTCTTGCGGGTTCTAAAACGGGAGCGACAGCGATTGCCGCATTAACTGCCATTTGAGCCGATAGCGCAGGTGAGATACCGGCAATACGTCCTATTGTTTCAGCTAAAAGAGCAGCTTCCTGAGCTAAAGTATGCGATGACGATTGTTGTGCAACTTTAGAAGGTTCGGTAATAAGTTCGACCTTCCCAACATCCATTAGCGTCTCGATTTGAGTGGCAACCCAAACATCAAACTCAGGAGATATCCACTGAGCAATGTTAATCGCTATCCGGCGATGTACCCACGTCCCTCTATTCTCGTTTAGATCGTTAAAGATTTCTATGATCAAACGGTCTATCGGAAAACCGATAGACCTTGAAAGTGCCTCAACAAAAGCCTTTGAGCGTTTATTCTCATTCCAATGAAATAAATGCTTCCCATTTGCTTTGCACATTTGAGATGCATTTACGTATCCTTTAGGTATTTCTCTCTTGGCAAGCACAAAAGATTCGTTAGTAAAATTGATTGCGTGACCGTTCCAGTCTTGAGATAAAATAGACATTGTGCATTTTTGCATTTAAGTGTACTGGCGATGGGTGTGGCAACACCGCGATCGCCTCTTTTAATTATCTCATAAAAAAGCCCTTTAGTCTGGCTTCTTAAGGACAAAATTACAAGTAGCTTATCTTTATTTTAAGATGTTTTCACAAGCGAAAATTAATCTTCTTTTTTGCACCACGCAACAACAACCTCTCTTACTAATTGATTCCCCGGAAAAACTTCTACGTGAAAAACAACCCAATTAGATGGCACTAACTCAAATGCTCCTGTCAGTTGATTTGTAATAGTGCAATAATCAAGCCTTTCACCCACGTAAGGATGCTCTCTTTTAGGACGGTTATCAGTTTCCTCATTTAAAAGACAAGTTCTGTCTCCTACGATGGGATCTTCAGGAATAATATTGATTCCATCAAGGCTCATGTAGAAATAAATTGAAGAGTTACCTACGCATTCTTTTAACTCAATAATATCCATTTTATTTGTCCTCACTAAAGTCGGTTTGTTTCCCTTTAAAAATGCACCAGACTCCGCCACCTACAGCTTTCTTTGCATATTTGAGGTCCCACCCATATTTCACCCCCATTTTTCTGCAATCTTTTTCTGTTCCGTTTACCCAATGACTGTTCCCCAGTTGCGCGGCTTCTACCCCAGACATCCCGCGACTTTCAACGCGATGCTGTTCGCCACCATTTACAGGCACGTATACCTTGTGCCCTTGGTGGGTGTAGACGTAATACAATATTCCGCCAATAACGACTGTCCCCACAAGAATGCACCCAACACCCGTTCCACACAAGCCAGTGGCAGGAGCTAACAACGCAGGGTTAGCTTTAGCGGGAGAAGTAAGAGAATTGAGCGATAGCGCGATCACAACTCCGGCAACGATTCTTTTCACGTTGCCTCCTTAAACAGAAAACTTGATATCATGGCAATAACATACTTTGTAGAAGTAAGCGGCGCGGGCAAAGTTTTATTGCATATACGCCGCTTTTCTATTATCATATCTTAGTGTACCTAGATATGCAAGATGAAAAAACATAAAGTTTCTGCAAAGAGTGTTGAACAATTAAAGCCCAACTATGCGCCAGATCAACCAGGCAAAACAATTCCCATAACTGTTAGAGTCACCCCTGAGCAGAAAGAATGGCTTGACAAGCAGGTAGAGGGAAGAAGTTTTCACGCACGAGAGGCATTCCGTGCATACATTCCCAAGAATTAATTCTATGTGGCGCAAAAGCGCCAGATGGGTAAAAGTTGGTATTCTATTAAAAGCATCAAAAAAGTTAGCCATTGAGGTTAGCTAACTTTATCTTATGTTATCAAACCGGGCATCTTAATTATATGACAAGCGCCATACTTTGAATTGACCCAACAGGGATTTCAGGAGAGTGCGATCGCACAACAACTGCGCCATTCAATTTTGGATCGGCGATCGCAATCCAAAGAACAGCGCTAAACCATGACGTTAAATAGCAATGCAGCCAAATAGGCGCTCTTCCATCCAGCACGATGCCTGCGTTATATCGTA
>CAZZVG010001088.1:0-3030 GCA_964657295.1 Iningainema sp.
AGGTCGTTGCGGAAATTTTAGATTTGTGATTTTATATTTCAAGTGCTACTTCCCATCTCCCCCTCTCCCTCTTCCCCTCTCTTCTGTTGGCGATTCAATTCTATATAAATTCTCCACCATCACCGATGACACCTGATCAACGGGTGCATCAAACAAAACACATCCCTCTCGCAAACCAATAATACGGTGGAAGTGACTGCGGGCGTATTTCCAAGCATGAAGACTTGTTACCAATGTTTTCCCAGATACCTGACTCAACTGGCGCAATAAATTCATGATTTCGCGACTGCGTTCAGGATCGAGATTAGAGATAGGTTCATCAGCGAGGATGGCGATGGGGTTTTGTACTAACGCACGGGCGATGGCTACCCGTTGTTGTTGTCCGCCAGATAGACTATCAGTACGTTCATACAGCTTTTCTGGAATGCCCACCTGTACCAAAGCTTTTGCGGCTGTTTCCACCTCTAAAGGATAAAGTAGTGAAACTGCAGCTTTGAGAAATGACCACCGTCCTAAATGCCCTGCATTGACATTATGAATGACTTGCAGATTGTCTACTAAATGAAATTGTTGATAAATTGTACCAATCTGCCGTTGTACTTGCCGCATTTGCTGAGAATTCAGTCTTGCCAAGTTGCGACCTAGTACCCAGACTTCTCCTTGTGTCGGTTGTAGCGTACCATTGAGTAAGCTGATCAAGGTACTTTTCCCAGCACCGCTTGAACCGACAAGAGCTACGCATTCATCAGGGTAGATTTGCAAGTTGATGTCGATCAGAGACGGTAAATTACTGAATTTTTTTGTAACGTTTTTCAGTTCAAAAATTGGTACGGGTGGAGTCATAAAGAGCTATTAGCAATTAGCGGTTAGCAGTTAACCTGTATTGTGTGTTTATCAAGCGTCATAGCTATCTTGATAACTTGTAAATATTTTGTATCCAGGCAGGACTATCCCAATACCTGTAGAACTGTGAATCATGCCAGGATATTTATAGGGGTTATCATCGGGTGTAGCACCGCCAATTCTAATAATGAAATATGGACACCAAAAATAAAATCCAGGTATCAGCAAGTCCATGCTATAGGCGATAGATCTTAGTTTTTCTTGTATGTCAATTTTCATCTTTATATACCTTACTACGATGTTCTACTTCCACAATTTTTACCAATAAAACACCATCGAAAATATCGTATAAAAAGCGGTAATCGCCTACTCTAATTCGCTCTAATTACTACTTTGAACTTTAACACCAAAGCGCTTACAAACGTATTCGCTTATTTTATTTTCCCAATTGCCCGACCAACTTGTTCAATTTGAGCGTAGTTTTCATTTTTAGTCGGAATAAATTTCTTGGCTTGAAATAGGTCGAGGATTTCTTTTTGTTCTGGCACTTTAGGGTCTAATTTAAAGAAGGCATTTTCCACTTTTTTGACAAAATCTTCGCCGTAGCGCTGTTTAACTTGAGGGTTCATGACCCAATGGTAGTCGTAGAAGGCAGGGGTACGCCAGAGAACTTCGACTTTGTTTAAATCGACTTCTTTGGCATCAACGCGCTGCAACCAAACTTTTTCATTTACAGCACCGACTTCATATGTTCCTGCTTCTACAAGTTTAATAGTTTTATCATGGTCCCCGGAAAAGCCGACTTGACCTTTAAAATTTGTTAATTCTACACCAGCCTGTTTCAAAAAGTATTGAGGCATTAATCTTCCTGAGGTGGAAGACTCACTGCCAAATGTCAAGGTATGACCTTTAAGTTGTTTGAGATCGGTAATCTCTTTTAACGGTTTTAGACCACTTTTCTTATTGGCAATGAAGATGCTGTGGAATTTTTCATCTACGTCACGTTGGGCGAAAGCGATCGCACCTGGCACTTGCAACCTTGCCTGAACGCCTGTTAATCCCCCGAACCAGACGAGATCTAAATCTCCGACTTTAAATCCCGTCACTGCTGCTGTATAATCAGTGACTGGCTTGTATTGCACGGGAACGCCAAGTTCTTTCTGCAAATACGCGGCTAATTTCGTGGACTGGCGCTGTAACTTGTCTGGATCTTGATCGGGAATTGCCCCTGTTACCAAAGGCTTTATATCTGATGTGCTTGCCGTTTCCGAACCGGATTTGTGCGAACAAGCCGTTAATGGTAACAAAAGCAGTAACAACCCTGACACTAAAAACTTCTTCATCATTTTCTCAGTATTATTTTTAGATCCAGAGTAGAATTTTACAGCTTTTTGCTCACATTTATCTTGATTGGTGGATTATTTTATTAATTTTTTCCCTTGAAAGTTTTGCGGAATATAAAGTGATCTGAGTAGGCTTCAAGCAATTTACGAATATCGTATTTTTTGTAACAACTATCTCTGTAGAATTCCAACAAAATAAGTTTACATTGTCCCTCTACCTGAAAATTTATCTCTTTTGAAAAAGAGCGAAAGTTAATGGACTCATCAACAGATCATTAAAGGTAAATAATATGTCTTTTGAACAACACTATATAGTAGACAAAACAAATTTTCATCAATCGAATCAAACTCAAGTTTCAATAAATCACACCAAACCAGATGTAGGAGCGATCCCAGATGCAGTCATTGCTTTTATTCCTTTAGGTTTTGTCGTTATTTGGACAGGTTTATTTCTCATGCTCTCCAAGATGAGAACGGTGACAATAGATAAAATTATTATTACTACAAATCCTTTAAAGAAAGTCCCATGCAATAATTGTCAATTCTTTTCAACTAATGCTTTTCTTAAGTGTGCAGTACAACCTTCAATTGTCCTGACTGAAGAAGCAAATAACTGCTCTGACTACTGTCCTAAGAATAGTACATCGTGCTAACTGAAAAAATCTCACCTTTTTCAACGTAAAAAACGATCAATATGAGACTTGTCTTAACCGAGCAGTAGTGGCTTACGCAGGATTTCCCTCCTTATACCGTTTCTTTATGAAGCTGCGCTAAATAATCTTTCTTAGCCCCCCTTTTTAAGGCAGGGCTGTTTCATTCCCTAAAAGGTGTTAAAAATCAAGGG
>CAZZVG010001089.1:0-3029 GCA_964657295.1 Iningainema sp.
CATTCATTACTAAATAAAGCATTGCGGCGTTCGTGCTGCTTTCTCTAAAATTTCTTCTCCTTAACTAGGGTGAGACTTGCCCACTCACCTTTATCGTTGTAGCTGCGAATCAGGCGTTGGCGTAAATTGGGTTGAATCAGCCAACCGACTTCCAGAAAAAATGGTTGACGTAATTGTAAACTGAGTGGGCAAGTCGCAGAAGCGCCATCGGGTAGCAACAGTACTTGCACCTGTTTTTGTGAATCTTGGGAAAATTGGAGGATGTCGCCGTTGATGGAAGCAGTTGAGGTGATTGTCCTTTCGCCAAAGGTTAACTTTTGCTTTAATTGTCCAACGTCATCAAGTTGTAACTGCATGTAACTATCGTAACTATCGGGAGAACGCCAGTCTGGATAAATAGTCACTGCGACACCCATCCATTCTCCTAGAAGATCGTCTACAGTTAGGGGTGGACGTTGTACGGGTTGAGTTCCAGCTAAATATTCTCGAATGAGAGTGAATTGGTTTAGTTGAAGGTTTTTATCGAACAGTTGAACGAGGCGTAAGCGGTGATTTTCATAAATCAAACCAAGTTCTGCCCCAAATTCCGAAAAAGGTGCTAGTTGAATCGAACCTTGAGAGAAGGCTCCATTTTCACAAAACAGCACTCCTCGTCCTAGAGAACTGTATTCTAGAACTTTTTCATTGCCACCTACGTTAATAATTTGGCGAATTGTCTGATTATTGTTTAACCCTTCTAAGGAAACAATGCTCTTAATATCTTTCTGAATTTCACCTCGGGATGAAATGTAAGTAAATGAACCTCGCCATTCCCCAAGATTTTTTAGTAAAGCTTCCCATTGTAATGTCATAGTCATTTTGTTGGTTGTTATCAAGTGTTACTCCCCTCTCCCCTCTCCACCTCTCCACTAACTACTTGGCAAATCGCCGTACAGCAAATAAACTGCCAAGGAATCCTACTGCTGCACCGAAACTCACCAGAAGCAGAGGCAAGAGTAAAGTTTGTGAGGTGGAGAGTTGTAAACCGTTGGCTAGAAATTGAATGAATTCTGGTTGATTGGTGAGCAATTTGCTGAGAAACTGTTGAATGAGATTAATGAAGCTCCAGGCGATCGCACCTCCGATCAAGCCAAAAGCAATCCCTTGTAAAATAAATGGCAAGTACACCCAAGCCGAAGTCGCACCCATCAGTTGCATAATTTCTATTTCCCGGCTTCGCGCCATGACAATCAGGCGAATGGTGGTTGTAGTGACGGAGAGCGCTGTTATCGTCAAGATAATTGTAATTGTCAGGGAGATCCATTTCAAACCTTGGTGTAACTGACCGATGCGTCTGACTGCTTCATCTACATACTCCACAGTATCAACTCCAGATAATTTAGCGAGTTGTGTTGCCAAAGTTGGTACAACTGAAGAGTTTTGCGCCTTCACTTTAATCTCATCCACAAGAGGATTCTCTCCAAGCTGCTTAGTAGCACCTTCAAGATCGGAGATTCCCATTTCTCGAACTAATTGACTCCAAGCTTGCTCTCTGGTAATCGTTTTTACCTCTGCCACTTCTGGTATTTTCGCCACAAGTGGGTAAATGGTTTCTGAGCTCCCGCCTGGATGGAGATAGACTGATATTTCTAATTGGTTACCGAATTGGTTGAGCAGTTTTTCCAATTGCCAGGAAGTTTGTAGACTCATCCCAAATAAAAATAGTAGCACCGTAACAGTACTGATCGCCGCCCAGTTCATCCATCCACCACGCTGCAAACCAAGAATTGTTTCTTTGAGTAAGTAGTCAAGTTTATTGAATAATTTCAACACACTATACTGTATTTCCACTGCTATAACATTACCTTTTATACTCGCACATCAGCGCCAGAAAATAATCCGGCCATCACCACTCATCGTCATCATTTTAGAGGTCATGACAAATGACCAATGACACGCTCAGTGAGAGAATTAGAATTGTTAAGATTGAAAAAGAAAGTAGCACCATATCAGATCTAGCCTGAAAGAGCGAGTTACAAAAATCATGCCTTTAGAGATCGCTGTAGAGAAAAAAAAGTTAAAAAATCCGCCCTTAGAACTTCATTATTTGGGCGATCGCGTCCTCCGTCAACCAGCTAAGCGCATAGCTAAAGTGGAAGAAGATATTCGCCAGACCGTGCGCGAAATGTTGCAAACCATGTATAGTCAGGATGGCATTGGTTTGGCTGCACCCCAAGTGGGAATTCACAAACAACTGATTGTGATTGATTGCGAACCAGACAACCCAGCAAACCCCCCACTCGTTTTGATAAACCCCACTATCAAACAGGTAAGTCGTGAAATTTGCGTTGCTCAGGAAGGGTGTTTGAGCATTCCAGGAGTTTATCTGGATGTGAAGCGCCCTGTAGTTGTAGAAATTGCTTATAAAGACGAGTACGGGCGTCCCAAAACTCTGAAAGCGGGAGATTTACTAGGACGCTGTATTCAGCACGAAATGGATCACCTCAACGGAGTGGTATTTGTAGATCGTGTGGAAAACTCTTTGGCTTTGACGCAAGAGTTATCCAAGCATGGCTTTTCTTTTCAAGCTGTAAAATCAGTTGTATAGGGTGGTTGATTCGTGTATCTAACTCCAAAAAGCGGTTTATTTCTGGCTGGTTCTTGTGTAACGGCGATCGCAGCTGTTGGTTCTATTTTTGAGCTTGGTTACGGCTCACCTGATTTAGGCACTCAAGCAACTGCAATTATCCTAGCCCTTTGTGTTCCACTTACAGTATTATTTTTCCTTGCTGCAGTCAGAGATGCTAAAGCAAATCTTAAATAGGTACATACTTTGCTGAGTCTAAGTAAGGGCTTTAGCCCTTACTTAAGCATTTTGGTCATGACTCTGAACTGGACTGTTGCGTAAGTCCAGATGCATAAAAAAATTTACATTGTCAAAATTAATGCATACGGCAGCATATGCTACTACAATCATTAATTTGTTGTAGCAATTGAACTAAAGTAGAGTTACAAATGAGACCCGAAAAACTTTCTCCCGGACTGCTATT
>CAZZVG010001090.1:0-3022 GCA_964657295.1 Iningainema sp.
ATGTGCTTGTTTTATCTTGCATATATTTATTTTTGTGAGTGAGGTTAGAGCGTGCTTGAAGATGATCGTAATTGATATAGATCCCCGACTTCTTCAAGAAGTCGGGGATCTAGACGAAATGTGTCAAAATTAAGAAAGATTAAGCTGCATTTAAGAAACTCATAATGAACCAAGTCGCCCTAAACTTAACTGCAATATCCATCTTTCTGATAACTCTATCAGTTCTGTTAGGACCCTATTTTCACATATCACCGACAGTACCGGCGATCGCTACCTTCACTATTCTGGGATTTGCGACTTTAGATAACTTCAGCTTACAAGGCAAGGGCGGAAATCTACTTTTAGACTGGATAGCTGGTTTTTCACGCGAATATCGGGAACGCATCCTCCACCACGAAGCTGGACACTTTCTCGTCGCTTACCTCCTAGAAATTCCCATCACAGGCTATACTCTAAGTGCTTGGGAAGCTTTGAAACAAAAGCAACCAGGGCAAGGCGGCGTCAGCTTTGATGATAACGAATTAGCATCCGAACTGGATTTAGGGAAAATTGGTGTCCAAAAGCTGGATCGCTACTGTACTATTTGGATGGCTGGTATTGTTGCTGAAACTCTGGTCTTCGATCGCGCTGAAGGTGGAGCTGATGATAAAAGTAAGCTGGCAGGAGTCTTGAAAAGTTTAGGCTTTTCCAGTTCAGCTTATGAAGAGAAACAGCGTTTTTGTAGCCTCCAAGCCAAAAACCTTTTGCAAGAAAATTGGTTAGCATACCAAGCCTTAGTGAATCTGATGCGACAACGCGCTTCGGTAATAGAGTGTCAAAACGCGATTGAGGGGTTTAAAAGTTAAGAGTATTCTCTAGAGCAAGCTTATTGATAGGGATGTTAAGGCAGTAATGTCTTAAGAATCTCCATGGCGTAGCAAAGGAGAGTGTCAAGAAGAGACAGCCTGAAGATGTGAGACATGGGATAAATGATCGTCGCCACCGATGACACAGTTACGCCCAGAAGATTTAGCTTGCAATAAATACCGATCAGCGCGATACAGTAAGCTGACTCCTTTTTCGTCATCTTCCGCACGCAAACAGTCAGTCCCCAGACTAATCGTAATGTTAATAGCTAGTTTATTATTAATCGCAAATGGTTGTTCACCGACAATGCGATTGAGACGACGCGCTACTACCATTGCTTCGTCACTGCTGGTGTTGCTGAGAATAATGACAAATTCTTCGCCACCGTAACGGAATGGAGTGTCTTGAAACCGTAAGTTATGCCGCAAGCGAGTACACAGCAACTGCAAAAGGAGATCCCCAACTAAATGCCCGTGAGTATCATTAACTTTTTTAAAATAGTCCACATCCATAATAATCAAACTTAACGGATTTCCATTAGCACGGGCTTTGGCAATTTGCTTTGGTAAGTCCCACTCGAACGCACGGCGATTACTTAATTCCGTCAAAGAATCAGCCAAAGCAAGCGATGACAATAAATCATTTGTCCGGATCAAATCGCGGTATTTTTGTGCTTTCCGCAAGCCTACTGTTAATTGAGCTAACAGCAAGCGATGCCATCCCTGTAGAGAGACCAAATTTTGCTTATCTACACACCAAATGTAAGCATCGGCTCCTTGGCGTAATGCGACAGAAGTCATCTCCAACTCCCATTCCATACCAAATTGACTTCTATCAGCTAGCAAATGGCGACGATCTTCTAAAAGAATACAGTAGATCCAAGATAGCTTTGTCTGTTCTTTTAACCAAAAGCACAGTTCCGTGCTACCATCAAAGCTGGCTTGCACAACTATGATATCAGGTGCATTCCTCTGGATACGAGATACAGCCTCACGTAGATTGGCCATCGCTTCTACGCTGAAAGCGGTTGCATTACGGATCTGATCTGGAAATGTGGCGAGAAAGGTATCACTTCCAAAGATCAGAATTGAGATGTTCATTGCTTTGCTTTCTGCCCTTTTTTAAATTTAAGAATATAACTCTCTGAATTTGGAGTCTTTCAGGCGAATGACTCTATGTATAACAGTCGTTCCGTTCAAAAACGAAAAATCGCATGGAGTCTTACTCGTGTTGAAAATATTCAGTTTTCAATCACGATTCATCTCCCAAGCGTACACAGTTCTCCAGCAATTGTGGATACCGACGAATGTATTCTTCGGTAAACTCTATAGGTACGGACTACTAAATAGATTTGCGGTACAACTGCATTCTATGTAAAATATATAACAAAATACTAACTCACAGTCATAACCCGAAGTCTTATTTATTTCACTTACCTACTTATAACAAGTTCTATGTGAAGTTGTTATGAATCGGATCGGAACTGCCCAAGTTACTCTCATTAACTCTCTTGAGCCGCAGACGAGAGTGTCCGCCTTTAAAAAGGAGGCTAAGAGAAATTATTTAGCTTAGTTTCGTTGAGAATCAGTATTAATACTTAAAATGCCTAATTTGTAACAAGGAGTATTGCAGTACGTTCTATTTTCTTCATGCTAAAATCACACAAAATTTACAAATGTTTTTACATCATCATCCTGTTGCATAGAATTTTAATTTCTGATACCCAATGTCTCTCTCATATCCGTTATTTCAAACAGTAGAAATACTGAATAATATTTTTGAGTAGAGAAAAATGACTGTAATTTCCATGATTAACATGTAGAAGACTCCGGGCATGTTCAATGGTTGACATGACTTTTAAGATAAAACCACGGAAATGACTTCTCCGTAGAATCTTCAGCTTAGATGGTACCGTCCTCAAAAAAGATTAATAATTAAGAGCGTATTTTTCACTAGGGGCAAAAAATTTTCTTGTTAGCGCTCAAAATCATCGGCTCAGCATGATTTTTGAACAAGTAACCCGAAGTATTTTGTCAGTGCTAAATGATAACTACAGCGTCATAGCGCTACACCACCTGCAATTAATAATAATTGTCATTACTGAGGGCTGGAGATTTTATTTTTTGACTTTTGACCCCTTCGGGGTGACGCTCGTTCCGACGCTCCTACGTCGCTA
>CAZZVG010001091.1:0-3022 GCA_964657295.1 Iningainema sp.
AAGTCAGTATGATTTTTTCGGACGGGTGGTTATTTTGATGCGATCGCTTAGTTGGCGGAGTGTTTGTACCAAGCCTTGATCGGTTCGTTGCAGTTGAGTTATTTTTTCACAGCTGTACATCACTGTCGTATGATCTTTACCACCAAATTCTTCTCCAATTCTCGGTAAGCTCAAATCCGTGTGGTGACGCATGAGGTACATTCCAATTTGACGCGCCCAGCTAATTTCCCGTCGCCGTGAATTGCTTTTGAGATCTTCAATTGAAATATCAAACACCTCAGAGATAATTCTCAAAATCGTTTCTGGGGTTGCTTCGATCTTTTCTTTTGGTGGTTCTAAGACTGGGGCTATATTTTCTACACTCATAGACAAACCCCAAATTGAGATATAGGCAAGTGCTCGAATTAATGCTCCTTCTAACTCCCGGATATTAGAAGTATAATTAGAAGCAATATACTCGATAACATCTCTAGGTAGACGAATATTCTCGTATTCGGCTTTTTTTTGAAGAATAGCCATTCTTGTTTCCAAATCAGGTGTTTGAATATCAGCAATTAAACCCATAGAAAAACGAGAACACAGACGTTCTTGTAACCGAGGAATCTGGTTGGGAGGGCGATCTGAAGCTATGACGACTTGCTTGCCTGCTTCATGTAACGTATTAAAAGTATGAAAAAATTCTTCTTGCGTGTATTCCTTGCCTTCGATAAATTGAATATCATCTACCAAAAGCACATCAGCAGCACGGTAATGTTCTCGAAAGCTTTGCATACTATCTTTGCGAATAGCAGTGATTAAGTCGTTGGTAAACTGCTCGGTAGAGACATAAAATATTTTGGCATCAAAACTGATTTCTAAGCGATAATGACCGATCGCTTGCATCAGATGAGTTTTCCCCAAACCGACTCCACCGCACAAAAATAAGGGGTTAAATTCTCTTCCCGGATATTCTGCAACTGCTAAAGCAGCAGCATGAGCCATTCGGTTGTTTGCACCCACCACAAATCGGGAGAATACATACTTTAGATTTAAATCAGTTGTTCTTGATCGTTTTTTAGAAACACTTTCAACAGCAGTCATTCGCTCTGGTAATTCCCAAGAAACCTCTTTTTGCTGCGAATGAGATTCCTCACCTTTAGCAACAGTTATGTGTATTTCTACAGGATGACCAACAATATCTTGTACTACATTAGCCAGAGTTTTTATGTAATATTTCTGTAACCAATTACGTGCAAAGGGGTTAGGAGTACAAATGACCAAGCAATTATTTTCCAATCTTTCCGCACTAGCCGTCTTAATCCAAGTCTCAAAGGTGGGACGGGATAGCTCTAGCTGCAAGCGCTCTAGGACTTGACTCCACAGACTTTCGATGGGTATTTCCATAATCTACCACCAATGCTAGCAATCGTCACAATAGAGGATGTAAGCAAGCACCAATTTAGCAGACTACGCACTCAGGAGTGAAACAACCTTTTCCTGTGTCATCATTTTTATTCCCCCAGTAGACTAGATCCTATCCCCTATCGATTTATATTTAAGGAGAAGTAAAAACACATGAATATCAGAGACTTTCAGTCAGAGACAAGTACCAGGAATTCCCTCAGTGCCTTTATGTTTAAGATGATACTGAGTGGATTGGCAATGGTTTCTCTTGGAGGTTGCTCAATAGCTGCTAATACCCTGGCGACTAACAGAACCGATGCTCAAAATCAAACCCAAAATATAACTGAAAAAATCCCAGCAGTTGCCCCGTCTCCAGCTATTGCCCTGTCCAATAAAGATTCTAATTTTGTCGTCACGGTAGTCAAAGAGGTAGGCCCGGCTGTTGTGCGTATTGATTCTACCAAAACTGTAACTTCTCAGGTTGCCGATCAATCTGAAGATCCATTTATGCGGCGATTTTATGGAAACCGATCGCCATTACAATCCCAACAGCACATAGAAAAAGGGAGCGGCTCCGGGTTTATTATTAACGCCAACGGTCAAATATTAACAAATTCTCATGTGGTAGACGGTGCTGATGTTGTGACAGTAAAACTAAAAGATGGTCGGACTTTTAATGGAAAAGTCCAGGGAGAAGACCCCGTAACAGATGTTGCTGTTGTTAAAATTGATGCTAACAACTTACCAGTCATAGCTTTGGGTAATTCTGATATTCTACAAGCAGGACAAGCCGTCATTGCGATCGGTAATCCTTTAGGCCTAAACAATACCGTCACTTCTGGAATCGTTAGCGCTACAGATCGATCTGGTAGGGATATTGGCGCGAGTGATAATCAGCGTGTTGATTACATTCAAACAGATGCAGCGATTAACCCCGGTAACTCCGGGGGCCCACTGCTCAATTCTCGTGGTGAAGTGATTGCCATGAATACAGCTATTATCCAAGGCGCTCAAGGCTTAGGATTTGCCATTCCCATTAATACCGCCCAGCGGATAGCTCAAGAACTCATTACTAACGGCAAAGTCGATCATCCTTACTTAGGTGTACGGATGGTAACGCTGACACCGGAAATTAAGGAAAGAATCAAGAGTAAACTTGATATTAATCTGACAGTAGATAAGGGAGTTTTATTCATTGATATTTTACGTGATAGTCCAGCGGAGAAAGCCGGAATCAAAGCAGGTGATGTGCTTCAAAGCATTAACAACCAGCCAGTCACTACAAAAGAAGAGGTGCAAAAGCTGATCGAAAAAAGTAAAATAGGAGTTTCTTTACAATTACAAGTGCAACGTAACGGGCAAAATATACAAGTTGAAATTCAACCAGCACCTTTGCCAAAGAGAGTGTGAAATTTGCTATTTTTGAGACTAATACGGAGACACCGGGAGTTTGTTGTATGGTAGCGGAAATACTGACTATTATTGAATTAGGTAATCCAGTCCTGCGTCAAAAAGCGTCATTGGTTGAAAATATTCAAGACGAGCGTATTCAAAAACTTATCGATGATTTAACTCTAAAAGTTACCAAGGCTAATGGTGTGGGCATCGCGGCACCTCAAGTAGCACAGACAAGTCGTTT
>CAZZVG010001092.1:0-3019 GCA_964657295.1 Iningainema sp.
AACCTCTATTTCTGTTGGGTCTTCTGTTGTTTCTTCAACTGAATAAGAAGTGAATTCCCATTTTCCGTTCTCATTAAGTCGGTAGCATTCCACATCCATTTTGTCGGCATCAACGAGAACATATTCTTTTAAGGTATCGATCCTACGGTAATGCCTAAATTTCTTACCACGGTCGAACGCCTCTGTACTTGGAGATAAAACTTCTACAATTAAACAGGGATGATAGATAACTTTACGCGCTCTTTGGTCACGCGGATCGCAACTAACCATCACATCTGGATAGTGAAAAGGTCCCTGAGGCGAAACTCCCACTTTGGCATCTGCCATTTGAACTTTACATCCCTTACCTCGGAGGTGATTTTTTAGAGCGGATGCAAGGTTGAGGGCAATATCGTTGTGAGGGATAGTTCCCCCTGTCATTGCAAAGACTTCTCCGTTAATATATTCGTATTTAACGGGTTGTTGTTCCTCCCATTCTAGATACTCTTGAGGAGTCATTAGTTGATATTGGGGTTGAGCAATCATTTGAAATGTCTCCTTAGGGGCGGGATGAGTTTAATAAATCTCACATTTGACAGACAATCATCTGACTCAAATTTGTGAAATCGAATATCCATCACTAGAATATCTTGAGTTGTGGCTAGGCAAGCAAGATACTGAGAAAGTTGTTGACAGTTTGACTCCTATTCTTTCAGGTAAATCATGCCCTAATTTGCTGTATTTGGGATTAATTGGCAGTGAAAATACTAACGCAATTGCTAGAGTAGTAACCCAATCACCAATTATTGAACGCCTAAAAGTGCTTGACTTAGCAAATGGAACTTTAAGCAATGCAGGAGTCATCGCTTTACGTAATTGTCCCGCAGTCAACCGCTTAGACACCCTCAATGTTTCTAAAAATCGTTTAACCACAAATATGATTGAGCGATTATCGCAGCTAAATTGTCAAGTTATTACTGATTCACAGTTTCATGTTAGAGTGGTATTCAGACAGGTGCGTTCATACATTTGTCAATAAAAATGTCGAGAACTTTGACACTTAAACGATTCCAAAATACTTGATCCGAAGTAAAACTGATGGAAGAAATGCGACTACCTTCGATGATGCCCCAGCCTGCGGCGTTGAGTGCAGGGTCTTTACTTGAGGTCGGCAATTACCTGAATCAGTCCAGTCTGGAAGGCTGCGTCGTAGGTGATAACAGGCAAGCTTTCGAGTTCAGCCTGAGCCATAATCATGCGATCAAAGGGATCTCGGTGGGCAATCTGTAGGCTTCCAGCTCTAAGCGCATGGGCTGTGGTGATGGCAAGTTCGATAAATTTAGCAGTCAGGCAATATCTGTGAATATTGCTCAACTAGTTGTTTGGCTTCGGGTAATTTACCGATGCGGTATTTGGTGGCAATTTCCCAAGCGGAAGCACTGCTGACAATGATGCGATGATCTGGGTTGCGAATAATGTCTCGGCAGTCAGTGTGAAGTTTTGGGTCATCAAAGAGCCACCACAGAAAGATATGAGTGTCGATGAGGTAACTCATTCCCATTGCTTCTGTTCCTCTTCTGGCAGTGGTTCAAAGAAAGCATCGCCAAGCTGTCCTTTCAATAAACCAGGGGTGCGGGGTTGTGTAAGTTCTTGACTTAAACAAGCGTCGAAAGTAGTGAATTAGATCATAAAGTTCTGCTAGTTTGTCTTCGGGGATGTCTTGCAGTTCTTGGACAATCTTCTGGATCAGCATAAGTCAAACGGATGGTGGTTGTTAATCAATAAGTTCGGCGCGGGTTTCAGCTTCGTTCATTATGGCTCATCCTTTAGGCGTTGAGCCTATAGCCGTGCAAAAACGGAAATATAGCTTTCAGATTTTTTTGCCTCTTCCGTTTTCCCCAAATATGGGAAGGCTACAAGCAGGCACGACAAAATGTCATTCTTATTGTACCGCCGGAAAAAAGCAAGGCGGCACTTCTTTGTTTAATTAAGAACTGCGAAAGCGGCGTATCACCTACCTCAAGTTATAGAAATAACATCTGTGAGTCCCGGGTAATTGGGGCTTTGAACGACTCTTCACACAACAGGTGCAGCGTTCTGCTTCTCGATTACTGCGCGATAAGGGAGGTCTAAAGGGAAAGCAGGCGTTACTAAAATACGACCCCTGGCTATTTTTCACCACTTTACAAGATGGGAAATTTGAAAAATTTAATCCCCAAATTGGCATCACCGATCCAGTTGGTAGCCAAGACAAAGCTTTGACTAAAATATTAGAACAATTGTACTATATTGTAGAAGACCCCATAGCTGACGGCGATCGCACCAATCGTCGTTTGAGGAAAAGCAATGGCTGCGCCAACACCTTGGGCGATTGCTGTGCCAAAGTGATTGGCGATGTCTGGCGTCGGAAACACTCGTGTCGGCGCACCGCAGTTTCTTACGTCCGGAAACACTCGGACGTACTGCTCGCTGCCTCACCGCTAAGAACGTCTACGCAAAAAATATGTGGGGTAAGTTACCAGCCTCTACTTATGGGAATCCTAATCATAAGGTAGTACAGGAGTGAGAGGGCGATGTCAGAAAATGAAAATCAACCGAGAGAATTTGATGCAGTTTTGGGTGGACAAGCGTTACCTCCTCCAAGTCTCGTTTTGGGAGGACTCGAAGGAGTTAAACGTCGCCTGACAAGTTCAGTTATAGAAGTACAAGTCGCAGCACTCTCCGACGCGCTCTCTTACGGAGAAGCTGGCTTAGAGTTGGTAATTCAGGCTTTGCCGAACTCTTCACAACAATTGCAGCGTGTTGCTTCGCTGTTATTGCGGGAAAAAGGAGGTGACATAGGTAAGCCCCTATCGCTCCTATCGCTACTACTCAGTATGGGAATAAAAAGGCTGCATTGCTCAATAGACATCTCCAGAAATTAATTGTGCGTTGTCTACAACCCTTGTAGAGACGCGAAATTTGAGCCAGCGCTGCAGGAGGGTTTCCCTCCGTAGGCGACTGGCGTCGCGTCTCTACATTGTTTTTCGGAGATGTCTAA
>CAZZVG010001093.1:0-3008 GCA_964657295.1 Iningainema sp.
AGTATCTGTTTCAAGTCAGGCTTATTTAATGTTTCTAAGTACTGGTTAATTTGAATAGATGTCAGAGGTTTAATACAGACTGCATAACCAATATTTAAGCGAACATCCTTAGGGAGAGCTTCATATTGTTTGCTGCTGCTACACACTACGATATCGCTTGCTCCAAATTTATTAATCTCTTCAGCACAGTTTTGCTGATGAGTAGCCTCTACGTGATCAAAACCATCCAAAAATAGGAACAACTTTCGGTCTCTAACCCAATTTTCTGCTTGCTTAGAGAATCCATATTTATTAGACAGTTCTTGAATCAGCCACTGCTCAATGGATTGCCCAAATTTCCATGAGGATAAATGAAACACCACTGGAATGGGCTTTTCTAGAATATTTTTGTCAGCGTCCTCAGCGAGCGCGCTATAAAATTTTTCTGCTAGTTGTAACAACGTTATTGTTTTACCAGCTCCAGGAACTCCCAAAATCAATAGGCGTTGTCCATCTTGCCATCGATTAAAGATGTCCTCGATATCTGTATTTATATCTGGTCTATCAATCTTGTCTTGTTCATCACTGAATGGATTCTTTACTAGATCGAACCGCGTTTTCAGTTCAAGATTAATTGTCGCTTCAGACAACGGTTTTTGTAACATATACAACCAATCGTCTTTAACTTTAGTGAGCAATTTCTTTCGGAAATGACTCTCTGTCCACTCTTCTTGAGTCAAGTGTGGTAATTGGTTAATACTCTGGTTAACATTTATTTCAGCATTTCCGCCAACGTTAACACCTGCAACAGCAGTCTGTTCATTAGAGGGATCGCTCATGATATTAGCTCTTTTGCTTCACATTGCCAATCTTTAAATTGCCACCAACATGAACCTGAGTGACGGCTTCTTGTGTAACCGAACTACCTGCGGTTGTTTGTTCTACATCGTCGATTTGAGCATCGCCTTTGACATTAACACCTTTAAAAAATATCTGACTGACCTGATCGTCTGACTTAAGCTTATCCACAATCGCAGATTCATGTGGGCCTGGAGGCTTGTCTTTAGACCAACTTATCTGAGCAACTATCTCCCTTATATTTTGCTTCTTCTTTAGAGTCGGGGTTAGTCGTTCTGGAATACCTGCTAACTGAATGGCAGCACAACCAAACTTATAGGCAAATTCAACAGAGCGTCCTGCTCCTAGAGCATCGTAAAAGCCCACAGCAAATTCAATTGCTGCTCTATCTCCGATTGCCTTGTTCATACCAATCACATAGTTAATATGTTGAGCGATCGCATTTACCTGTACCTCTGAGTAACAGCCATTAAGAACAACACACTCAATCTGCTCTGCAAATAGCTCAAACAGTCCGGCTATTGCATCTCCATCGACTAGCTTTACGGAACCTGTTTCATCTTCAAATACCAGACCTTCATCTCCCGTCCCATGCCCAGAAAAATGAATAATCTGCGGATTAATATCCAACATCGCGCGCTGAATATCTCTCGGTCGCACTGCCCACTTCTGCTCTAAGATAAACTGCTCGCGATGTTTTGCTCGCTGTAACCCAGCATCAATTTCACGCACTTCCTCATTTAAACGCAGCGGTGTTGTGCCTTTAGGATTTGCTGCTAAAATCAAGATTGTTTGCTGCATAAATTAATTGGCTCCAGTTATTTTAAGTGAAAAAGTTTTTCTTAATTAACTTTGTTATTATAGCAATCCTAAATCATCTGTAAAAATCGGCGTTGCTGAATCAAAATATGAATCGTGCGATTGCGCGGAGCACAAACGCCAAGGGCGTATCGCCTCAGGCTTCCGGGTGCTGTGCGCCCGCAGCGCCATTGAACCATACTTAAAATAATGTATTACCAATCAAATTGAGTGCTTAAGCATTTCTTCGGTTTTAGAGTAACAAAAAGTTTTACGTTCGGGTAGCAAGATAATGTCTAAAACGGCTATTTTCTCCTTAAACTCTTGTCATATATGTCTTGCTAACAATCTGGTCTTTATTACTGATAAAACAAGGGTAAACGGGAGGATATCACTTTTGCAAAAATTAGATCCTCCCAAAGCAGGCGCTTTCTATCTCCCCTCATTTAATGATTATTACTCTTAAGAGAACGCTGTCTCTTGTTTTTTTGGGACAATTTATTTTCTGGAAGTCCTAAAGAGAACTAATGGAATTCCCCACTCCTACATTTTGCTGCTGAGTTGTTTATCCCTTGTTGGGTTTTCCCTAAAACATCGAAAACATCCCCTTTACCCCCTCTTAAAGTTATAGTTCTCTGACTCGAATCGTAATCGTAGTGTATTTTGATACCACCAGGAGTTCCAGGATGACCTTTACCAACCCACATGTCACCATTATCATCGTATGTAACATAGCCTTCGCTGTTTACATTGTTTCTCTTTAGGCATTCAAAAATTTCTGGTGAAATATCACCTATTTTCTTCTCCGCTGCCATAGTAGGATGAACATTGCCCAAAAATATACAGGTTATTGCAGTAAGCACTGCTACAAAACGAAACTTATTTAAGACAGAAACGTTCACGAGTAAGTATCTCCATAACATTAAAGTTTCCGTTGATGCGTTACTACTTTGTAGTAGGAATTGTTCAATGCGATGGTTAATCGCAAATAAAATCCAGAGAAATAGGACTTAAACATTGACAAAAATATGATTATGTGAATCATACTTCTTTGCTGCCCCTCCTTATTTAATAGGTGCAAGCAAAATCAACTTATGCATGAGTGACGACGCATCAAGCCATAAAAAACGAGCAAACCTTCTCAAAAAAGTTAAATGGACTACGATGTCTTGAGTGTTCTATTTGACATATATTTTTAAGAAAGTTATTAACTGACTCAAATATTTATGTATGGTTCATTTTTTACACAACTCATTTAGGACTGCTTTTTGATGCCGATCGCCCTCAATCAAGTCAAAATCGCCCCACCCATCAACCGTTCATACCGATACTTCAATTCTTCCTTCATCAAGTACCAGCGTTCTAAAGTGGCA
>CAZZVG010001094.1:0-3003 GCA_964657295.1 Iningainema sp.
GCTGATTTCATAGATTCTGAGGGAGCAAAGAGGTTGAGCATCACCTGATCGAGAACTTGTCGATCTAATGTCAGTAGACCATAATCAAAAGTAGGAGACATATCAGATTTACCACGTCGCCACTGTACGGATTCAGGTAAGACATTTTTCATGGCGCGGCGCATTACTAAGCGAGACCATCCGAGGTGCAACTTTTGTTGAGCTGGTAGGGATAGGCAAAACTCCAGTAAGCGTTTATCCATAAACGGGTGACGAACTTCCAAGCCAAATGCGGCTGCATAGTGATCGGAGATTTCTAGCGCTTGCGTCAAAATGCCAGAAGTTAAATCGCGACAATGATTTTCTCTTTCTGTGAGCGGTTGACTTGAGCGATTCTCGAAAGTTTGGATACGCTTTTCTAAACCGATGCGCTTTGCAAACGTGGGATTAATGATCGTCTTAGCGTTACTCTTAGGTTGATTATGTCCGCGTAGAAAGTGCCAAATCTTGAGTACGAACGGAGGAAGCAAAGGTTTTAAGCCGTGGCGCAGAACAATCTGCCATGGAGAAACATTAAAGTATTGCAATATTTGCTTGGTTTCTCTGACAAAAGCAACCCATTTCCATCGGCGTGCCAGTTGTTCCAGGTACGTCAGACCATAGTAGCGCAAGATATTCAGAGGTGAAGCACCGACAAGTTCCCCAAGAGCCTCAGCTTCAACAGCAAAGGTTGCCCACTGTCTTTGGTTAGCTAGTTCAGCAAAATAACCATCCCCATGAGAAATAGTGTTATCGCCATCAAAGCCATCTAAGACAACCCGGACACCTGTTTTGTGAGCAGCATCATTCAATTCCCAAGCCAAGAAATGTGTAGGTGCGGAAATAACTTCATCCTGATAGCGGAAAATTTCCTCTAAGTTTGACATTGGTCCCATTTCGTCAGCATGAACATAGTGGGGGATCATGTCACCTTGGGCAATCACAGCCTCAATAAAAGAGCGCTCATCACTTTCGGGAACAGCATCAAAAATATTTGAGAAGGTGTGCAATGAGCGATTTTTTCCTTCTTGTATCAGCAACTGCCGTGCCATACAAGTGATAGAAGAAGAGTCTAACCCACCACTGAGATGAGAACCCACGGTAAAGGCGCTACGTAATCGGCACCGCACGGCTTCGGTAAAAATTTCCCGCAATGCTTCGGCATACTCTTCATCAGAATTAAGCCGTAGTTCTCGCTTTGGATCAAGCGTCCAGTAAGACTGTATTTGTATACCTTTCGCACTCACTTTTAGCCAACATGCGGGAGGAAGTCGCAAGATTTCCTGGTATAAGGTGTTAGATTTATCTTGCAAGTTTGCTGCTAGATAGTCACCTATCTTCACCTCATTGATTTGGTGTGGTACTTCCTGCAAACATAATAAAGCTTTAATTTCAGAGCCAAAAGCAAAAATTCGACCTGTTTGATAATGATAGTAGAAGGGCTTAACGCCCATGTGATCTCTAGCGCAGAATAGTATCTGCTTTTGTTGATCCCAAATCGCAAAGGCAAAGTCACCTAAAAGATGTTCTGGCAACTTTTCCCCCCATTTCTCATAGGCCGTCAAGATCAACTGGCTATCCGTAATTTTCTCCGGTGGACAGTTCTTAAAGTGTAACTTGCTGAGAAGTTCATCACGGTTGTCTATGCGAGCATCACAGGTAATGACTAAGTTACCAGTTTGATTGACTAAAGGTAACTTTTCTAGCAAGGATTCAGGAGTCGTCCACAGCATCCTATGTCCAAAACCAACAGAGCCTTCAACAATGATATCTGCACCATCAGGTCCCCGGTGCGCTAATATATCTACCATTCTGACTAAGTCTTGCTGGAGTACAAGACGACTGTCAAGGTAGTAAATTCCTATAATGCCGCTCATAATCTGACTCCAATAAGGGTTAGTAGAGGCACAAAGCTAGTCATTAGCATCTGGGTAGTCAAAGCATGACACTTGACACAACAGTATAAATAGTGGCTATATCCATTCACAGCCCAAACAATCTTGCAAACGGAAACTAGTTTTTTAGTCTTGGTTTGAGATATTGCTTCATTATATGGTTTCAGTATATTCAATCCTATACTATCATTTTTTATACTTTAATTGTCAAGATTATTGCTGGATTCAAGAGGCGGCGCTGGATGATTGAAGTATGAATTAGGGCTACATGCACTCGTAGCAAAGACGAGGCAGCGCTGTAGGCGACTGCCGTCGCAAAGACGCTTTGAATCGTTGTTTAGTCATCTGGAAAAATGTAAATTCATACTTACCTTCAGCAACGCCAGTGAACTCTTTTCATTTCTCACTTCGATTAATCCTGAGGCTCTAAGAACATGCAGCAGTTCCAAAATGTCGCGATTGCAAACTTCTGGTTCAATTTCGTACTCTGAAAGAACCATTTTCTTTAGATTTTTGACTTTCTTGGGTTCCTGAATCAGATTCCAAATCCGCGCTAGTCTGCTGTAAAAAACCCGAGGCAAAGTTTTGAGGAACTGATGGAGTGAATAAGGGGGTGGTAGATGTAATGTAATGTGTCAGTTCTACACGTAATTCTTCTTCAAGATGCGCTGTTCGGTAACACAGTGGTAGATTGTACTTCAATAGCCTGTTTTTTGGATAAATTATTACTGTGCTTACCTAGTCCATATTATGACAAAGTAAACAGCTTTGACCGCTAAATGCCTGATCTTTATGAAAAAAATACAGCTAAGTAAAAAATGTGTAAATAAACACTCGTTTTTGAAAAAATATGTAGAATCTTATACTAATAAAAAAACGTAGAATGAGGCTTAAAGTAGGGAGCGCCTTTGATAGACAGAAATCGGGGTGATAATAAAGCTGGGAAAATATTACTATTTTTTAAGTAATAATACGCTTAGTGGAGGTTATGCCTCGTGAGTTTGGCTACTAATTTCTTGTGACAACGTTAAACGACAACACTAGTAATAACTTCCATTTGCTCTTTCCAAGACTGGGCATAAAAATTACC
>CAZZVG010001095.1:0-2996 GCA_964657295.1 Iningainema sp.
ATAAAAATTAAAAGTATGTTAAAGTTTGTTAATACTTCTAAATTTAAGATTTACTTAATAAATCAACCATTAGGGAGTTGTTGACTAATATTCTTGTCATATTATGAAACATAAGAGCGTTATTTTTTCTGCTCTACGATGGTGCTCATGGAAGCAAATTTCTTAGTAACACATGCTAGGGGTGTATTGTCCATGCCCTTGACGATCCTTGTGGTTGATGATGACCTTGGTACTCGTCTGTCAATCAGCGATTATCTTGAGCTGTCTGGCTACTCAGTGATCGTGGCTAATGACGGTCAAGAAGCTTTGGCAATGGTGGAGGAGTACCATACCGATTTAATTGTTACTGATATTGTCATGCCGCAAATAAACGGTTATGAACTGGTGCGTCGAGTCCGTCAAAAACCCGCGTTCCGTTTATTACCTGTCATCTTGTTAACGGCGCGAACAAAAACTCAAGAAAGAATTCTCGGCTACCAGTCAGGGTGCGATTTGTATTTACCTAAGCCTTTTGAACTGGAAGAATTAGCCGCAGCAATCCGCAATCTCTTGGAGCGATCGCAAATCATTCAGTCTGAGTACCGATTTTTTCAACAAGAGAACATTGTGACTTCTGATTCTACCACAAAATCAGTGGAAGCGCACAATGGATTCAATCAGATTCAAAAATCCAACATTCTCTCAGAACTGACTTCTAGAGAACAGGAAGTTTTAGAAATATTGACACATGGTCTTTCTAATGCCGAAATCGGTCAACAACTGCACCTCAGTCCTCGGACAGTGGAAAAGTATGTTAGCAGTTTACTTAGAAAAACAGCAACCAGCAACCGAGCCGAATTGGTGCGTTTTGCAATCAAGCATGGTTTAGTGGAATAGCAATTATTTAGTTGTTAATTGTTGATGGTTGATGGTTAATTGCAATCAACAATTAACAATTAACAAACAACGTAATTGTCAAGAAACCACAGACGATGATATAATCCCATTTGCTTCCAACATAGCAGCCACTGCTAAAATCAGGGTCTCATTGTATGGTGCTGCTATTAATTGCACGCCTAATGGTAAAGCATTTGGGCGTTGGATTGGCACTGATAACACGGGTAAACCGATGAAAGATAATGGTTGAGTAAATATCCCTAAATGAGGACGAACAAGAATTTCCTCCCCATTTAAAATCATGGTTTGTTGACCGATAAGTGGTGCTGAAATAGGTGTAGTTGGGGCAAGAATGACATCTACCTTTTGAAAGATTTCTTGAAAGCGATCGCGAAACCATCTTCTAAACCGCTGTGATTGAATATACCAACTACTAGGAATTAAGGCACCAGCCAGAAAGCGATCGCGTGTAGCCGGATCAAAATCCTGGGGATGCGATCGCAATTTCTCCAAATGTAAATTTGCTCCCTCACAAGCTGTAATCACAAACGCTGCCGCACGAGCGCGATGAGCTTCAGGTATTGTGATATACTCAGTGACATTCAACGCATCAGCAACTTTTTGCACTGCTGCCAATGCTTCCGGGTTTGCTCCAATTAAGAAATAATCATCTGCAATGGCAATTCGCAAATTGGCAACATCTTGTCTCGAAATGACACCAGTTGCGTCAAGTTCCCCATGGCTCACTGAACGCGTCTCGACAGGAGGGCGCTTTGTACAAACAGGATCAAGAGGATCTTCCCCTTGAAGCACATCAAACACCGTAGCGATATCTCTTACCGAACGAGCAAAAGGACCAATATGGTCAAAACTGCTAGAAAATAAAGTGACTCCAGTACGGGATAACCGCCCATATGTTGGCTTCAAGCCAAAAACACCACACAAAGCCGCTGGAACTCGAATTGAACCATTAGTATCAGAACCTAGTGTCAGGGGAACCAACCCACTACTCACAGCCGCTGCTGAACCACCGGATGAACCACCAGCGACTCGCTTTAAATCGTGAGGATTATGGGTTACACCGTAATGAAAGTTCTCTGTCACAAACCCATAGGCATATTCATCCATATTTAAAGTGCCTACAAGTATCGCACCTGCTTTTTTTAGCTTAGCTACGGCTGTGGCATCAACAGTAGCTGGAGGATTTTTGGCGTTAATTTTTGAACCTGCAAGCGTTGTCACTCCTGCAATATCAAAGAGATTTTTCACTGCAAAAGGCACTCCGGCAAGGGTACCGGGATTTTGCCCAAGGGCAACTTCTCTGTCAATTCGTTCTGCGTCCATTAAAGCAGTTTCAGCCGTCACAGCCGTAAAACAATTGAGTTGATTATCCCGTGCTTCAATCTGTTTTAAAACTGCTTTGACAACATCCACCGCACTCAACCCTTCTCGCACGGCTGTGGCAATTGATACAACATCTGCGGTGTCTAAATTCATGGTTCAAATACGGGGGAAGCGGCGATATTTTCTGGCAGAGGGAAATCATTGACCAATTGAGCGATCGCTTTTATTTTATCAAAATTTGCCATGACCTCATCGCGATTCTCATCCCGCAATCGCAAATCCAACAATAGAGCCATCATATCCACATAATTACCCGTATCAAACTTCTTACTCATTTGCCCCCCACTTACTTTGAAATCCAAATACTGATCCTGCTTGTGCGGCTGTGGCGATACGGCTTAAGCCAATACCGTTCAGTTAAGGCATTTATTCGTTGAAGCAGGCAGGGGAGGCAGGGGAGGAAAGAGTTGACGAACAATTAGTTCAAAGCCCCCCCTGCTTCTCTACTCCCCCTGCTCCTCCTGCCTGCCTTCACGAGTCAACGTCTTAACTGAACCGTATTGCGGCTTAAGCCGTTGCAATGCATCGCTCCTACATCTAAAAATCCACCAATACTCGTTAGGATTCCCAGAGTAATTTTCAGAAATTTCTTCATTATTTTTCACCGACTTGTTTCGCAAGATTTCGGATCGTTTTCTCTTGCTTTGATAGGTGTTCTAACTGAGTAGCGATCTTCTTATTGTCTTTCTGTTCTACTGCCGCTGACATTTGACTGA
>CAZZVG010001096.1:0-2995 GCA_964657295.1 Iningainema sp.
GGAGACGCTGCGCGAACAGGGCTGTCTCACCGTTCGCCCCTACCAAGGATTTCAACGAACGCATAATTAATTTTCGGAGATGTCTAAAGAGGATTTCCGAATTTTGCACCTCTTTGCTGTTTTATCACTCATCAACCGGATATGATATAACGTCGGTAAAATCGTTATATTAACTGAATATGCAAGAAGAACAACGAATTATACATGAAGACATTTTACTAAAACCAGGCACTTTGTGGAAACGGGTTAAGGAACAGACTGAGTACGCTCTACAATGTGGAGCGCTGCTGACAATACCAACAAAGTTTGAGTTCATAGAGCAAAATGGTGTTCGCTTCTTGGTGCGAGTCTTATCTAACCTTGCTCGCAAAGATGCAGTTAAGCAAAAACAACAAACACAAACTACATCCAGTCAAATATTCAATCCTTTTCTTCCTTACGAAGAGGATTTGTTTGTTGCAGATATTTCTCAAACCCACGTATGTATTTTAAACAAATTTAACGTTACTGACCATCACCTACTGATCATAACTCGTGCTTTTGAGGAACAAGAAACTCTACTCACTGTGCAAGATTTTGCCGCCATGTGGGCGTGTCTGGCTGAGTTTAATGGTTTAGTATTTTACAATGGTGGCAAAATTGCAGGAGCTAGTCAGCCACACAAGCATTTGCAACTGGTTCCACTTCCACTTACACCCAATGAGTTGCAGATCCCGATTGAACCTCTGTTCGCATCCGCTCAATTTCAAGACTTTGTTGCTACTATACCGCCACTTCCTTTTGTACAGGCTTTTACAAGGCTAGAGCCTGCTTGGGTAAAATCTCCATTGAAAGCGGCTGAAGCAACACTCTCGCACTACCACGCTCTGCTAAAAGCCGTCGGTTTAGAAGATACTCAGCAAGCGAGTGGAAAACAATCTGGTGCTTACAATCTTCTGGCGACAAGGGAATGGATGTTGATTGTACCGCGATCGCAAGAATCTTTTGAGTCCATTGCTGTCAACTCATTGGGATTTGCAGGTTCCCTTTTCGTACGAAACGAACAACAAATGCACATTCTCAAAAACCTTGGACCTATGACTTTACTACAGAAGGTCGCTGTAGAAGCAATTTCATCATGATTTCATTTCTAGCTGCAAAACTGAATATAAAGTGCAGTCGCGCTTTGAGTAATCAGCTTTCTTACCTGAAAGGTAAATCTAGCTAAGTCAGTCGGTAACAAAAAACAAAACTATATAACGAAATGTCAAATTGCTGTCTCCGTATTTAAGGACAATTGAAGTAAGATGCCTAAGTCTTATCGTTTCCAAGCACCTCTTACAATTCGTTATGTTTCTCTGACACTCCTGAGTTTTCTTATACTCACAACTCCTGTGGCTGTTTCAGCTCATGGAGGACACGGAGATGAATTTCAAGAAGCCAGTCAAGCTACTGGTTCTGTTCAAGTTGATGCTCAAACCGCTCGACAGCTAGGAATTAAAGTCGAGCCAGTCAAACGCCAGCAGCTAGCTATTGGCATTAAAACTACCGGACAGATTGAAACCCTGCCCAGCCAAAAAGTAGAAGTCAATACTCCAATACAAGAGGCGAAAGTAGCTGAACTGTTGGTAGAACCGGGCGCAGTCGTGAAAAAAGGTCAAATAGTTGCCGTTGTCACAAGCCCTGCTCTAGTAACACTGCGCGTTGATTCTCAGACAAAACGGGCAGAAGCCGAAGCCGATTTAAAAAAGGCTCAAGCTGATTTAACCCAAGCACAACAAAGCTATGAGAAATATTTACAAATAGCTGCAGCCCAGATAAATCAAGCACAGAGCCAAGTGGCATATGCTCTAGAAAAGTATGACAAAGATAAAGTGTTAGCACAGAACGGTGCTCTCCCACGTCGCACTGCTTTGGAATCGCAAACCCAACTAGCTGAGGCTAAAGCCAAACTCACCACAGCTAACAGCCGCCAGAATGTGATCGACGCTCTTGATAAACTCAAAACCGCCCAATCATCTGTTGAGCTTGCCAAATCAAAGCTGCAACTTAGTAACGTTAACTATCAAACCCGGCTGTCTCAACTTGGAACCAACGCCAATGCTAGAGGACTGGTGACGATAACTTCCCCGATTGATGGTAGAGTTGCTGACAGAGAAGCGACTCAAGGTCAATCATTTAACGATGCAGGTGGCAAGCTGATGACGATTGTCAATGACAGTCGGGTATTTGCCACAGCCAACATTTATGAAAAAGATTTGGGCAGGGTAAGGACGAGTCAAAGGGTAAGCGTCAAAATTGCTTCAGTACCTAACCGCACTTTCACCGGACGAATTGCTGTAATTGGATCGATGGTAGAAGGCGAGACGCGGGTTGTGCCTGTAAAAGCCGAAATAGATAATCCAGGCTCAATGCTAAAACCAGGAATGTTTGCAGAACTTGAAGTCTTGACAGACCAAACTTCGTCAGCTATTTTGGCAATTCCAAGTGCGGCGGTGGTTGACGCGAATGGGAAAAAAGTTGTTTACGTGCAAAATGGCGATGCTTACCAATCGGTTGAAGTGACTTTGGGTGAAACTTCTGGGGATATGGTTGAGGTGAAGAGTGGCTTATTTGAGGGGGATGCGATCGTGACTCAGCGTGCGCCTCAACTTTATGCACAGTCTTTGCGGGGTGGTACCAAGCCAAAAGAAGACGAACACAAAGAAGCTCTTTCAAAAACACCTAGTTTGCCAATAACACTGTGGCTGGTTGGAGCATTGGGAGGGACAGCAATTGGTATTGTAGCTTTCATGGCAGGTCGTCGCACCAAACCTCAACTCATTCCGGTATCATCTGTTACCTGTCATCTACCAGAAGGAGAGCACAACGGTTCTGCAAAAATACAAGAAACACCAACACAAAATTAGCTCAGTCAAAAAAATCTCTCTAATAAAAAATAATAGCCAAGTCTAACAAGTCGTAACCGTTCAGGGGGGAGTTGCCTGGAACGTACCCATTGCCTAATTAATCGCTC
>CAZZVG010001097.1:0-2993 GCA_964657295.1 Iningainema sp.
TCTGGGGCTGCTTCAAACCCAAAGACCCAAGAGAAAATCCTGATAAACCAGGCAAGAAAATCAAGTATGAGCATCCTCCTAAAACTGACCTGAGTATTTTTCTGCTTGATGTTCCAGATGCGATCGCTAACCGCATCTATGAAAAAGCTGGAGTTAACCTCACCGAGAATGAGCGCAATAATGGCTTTTGGTACTGTGTCCACAAATACAATTTACCCGTCACCATTACGGAAGGAGCCAAGAAAGCTGCTAGTCTCCTCAGCCAGGGACACGCTGCTATCGGATTACCGGGTATCTACGCTGGTTACCGCAGCAAGGACGAACAAGGGAACGAAGTTAAAGCACGCTTACATGATGAGCTTGCTGTTTTTGCAACTCCAGGGCGAGAGATGAAGATTTGCTTCGACTACGAGACACGCCCGGAAACAAAGCGAAATATCGATATTGCTATTTCTCGTACTGGTGGATTACTTGAGCGTCTTGGGGCTAACTTACATCTTGCACCAGTGCCTGAAACCGGGTTTCTTGCAAAGAATTCAAGCTGAAACCCTTAATCTATCGTTCAGAAACCCGGTTTCTCTTACCTTGTTGAGAATGGTGCAAGATATCAGCTAAGGTCAGTGTTGTGAGCTTGCCAGGACCAGACAAAGGTGTAGATGATTTAATTGTGGATCTTGGGGGTCTAGTCTATGATTCGCTCTTACGTGAGGCAAGGCTGTTAAGGGATTGGCGCTCTGACAACAAAAAGCAACAGCAGAAAACCGACATTCCGCCCAAGAAGCTGAGTCTAGAGGAACGCTTGCAGAGAATCATTAATCGGTCACTTGTTAAAAAGGTGGAAGTTAATGACCATCAGCAGCGTAATCTTGACCAGTTTCAACAGGAAATTCTCGAAGCTATTCATCAGCTTAATGACCAGGATTTTCTGTTACTGGAGCAGCATGTTACTGATTACTTTCATACAAAAGAATCTCAACCACCAGTAGAAAAGGATCAGCAGTTTCTTCAAGCTGAAATTGAGAGGCTTGCTCAACAGATTAATGACTTGTGGACAAAACAGGAGCAACTTGAAAAACTCATTGAATCAATCAAGTATAATCCATTTCAGGCGTTTAGTAACAAATACTTTAAGACATCGGCGCGATCGCAGCAAACTTTAGAGATCATTGGAGAGGCGATCGCCCACAAGAAACAATTTGAACAGCAACTTCAAGAGTGGGAACAACATGCTATTGCTCACCAATCTTGGTTAACTGATCCTCAGACTGCTCAAATGAGGAGCATTGCTGAAGTGTTGGAACTCCCTCAGATGCAAGAGCGATTAACTACTGCTAAACAAGAAAAACAACTGCAGCGACAGCGTTTGTTTGCTGAATCTCAACGCTCCGTCGCGCCGGCAAAAAATCAACAACATCGTAGAGTTTTCAGGCGTTAGCCAAAACCGCTAAGGCATCTCCAGAGAATAAAATGCCCAGCCGTCTAATTGAAAGGACTTCCGATATCTGGTCGCGGTGGGTGTCCCATCCTAAAAGGCTGGGACACGGCTGGGCATTTTATGGATCTCCCTAACTTGAGCTATGCTGCGGTTGTCCAACGAGCACTCTACTTTTTACCCAAAGACAGAACGTTTACCACATTTATGAATACCTATTAATAAGTAAAATCTTATTTTTTTGATAAAATGTTTGCGCTTTTTTATGGATTTAGCTACCTAAATATAATCAAACTAGTCCATTTGTAACCAATACTAATCAATATTAATAGATGATGATAAATTATTTTTAATGTATTAATTAAAATTAATTAGTTTACTTATTATTAAATATAAATGACTAACTAATATCCGGTTATTCTAAAGAATAACTTCTGCTAATTAAGGACTTACGTCATGAATGATAATTATTCAGAATTATTTTGTGATATTAACGAAGAACTGCAGTTTAATACATGCGGAGGTATAGGCTTACTTAGTGAAATTTACGTCACTAGTACGCCTAACGGTTCAACCATCAATCTTGCTTTCGGAAATCTTCCGGGCGACAAACTTACCATCAGTAACAAGCCAGGAGGAACAATTTTCACTGGTCCTTTAGGACTCATACAAGATATATTCGGACCTAAATAAAGGCGACTGAAGAAAGCAGAAGGCTAATGGCTTAAACTATTAGCTTTCTGCAACAGAACGCTATAATTCCCTTTGTTCTTAATCTGAAGGTGCGATTCGTTCAGTCGAGCGCGACCTGAATAAAGAGGATGACTGGCAATGGTTGAGTAACCTAAGGTTGGGTTGAGTTCGCACGAGCATCCTCAACCAATGACAACTGACTAATCCTAGTTTGAATTCGGTTCTCTGGAGAGTACTATGAGCAGGCATTCGCATGTCTTGCGCTCCCGGAAGCAGCTTGAGTTGGACAACAAGCGTCTACTTTTTGCCCAACCCTTGAACGGGTGGTAAAAAATCTCCAGAAAAAAGCTCAACAATTTGAAGATCTAAAGAATTACAAAATAGTTTCAGACAATAAATCTTTTCTTCACTTATAGACACATTTTCTTTGTGATAAATTTTTAAAATTTTTGGGTTCTTAGTTCTACCTCCTAAGTTAAGCAGATAGTTTTTATACTGTTCTTGTGTGTAGCACCTTCTGTTAGTTGCAGTTCTACCAGCAACAAGTATTTTTTCTTTATCCCATCTTCGTAGTGTATTCACAGACACATCAATTAATTGCGAAAATTCTGAGTCGAAAAATTTATCCGAGAGAATGCTGACAAAGCAGATCTAATTTTTTGAGCCTGCTTGACCTCTACATCTGCTAAACAATAAGTATCATTATTTTGACCTTTACTTAAAATTGTTGTCAGTTTTTGCTGAAGTATTTCATTTTGTTTGCATTGTTCTTTCACAAGGGATTCAGCGTTTAACCTGGCTTTTTCAGACTGTTCAAATTTCTCTGCTACAGAAAGAGCAACACCAACTTGGATCGCCAAATGCTTGA
>CAZZVG010001098.1:0-2989 GCA_964657295.1 Iningainema sp.
GATCCAGAACGTTTTTATCTGTATTTCTATACAGATGCAGTGATTGCCCCTACCAATGTAGAGGCGGGTTTGACATAATATTGCATGTGCCCAGACGTGATCTCGATTAAACCCGCCCCTACACCTCAAAACATGGTTCCTTCCAAACGAGTTTACATATTATTGATATCGGGAATTATTCTTGCTGCGACTTTAGCAATCTTTCTCGGCATTTCATCCAGTATCGCTATCACTTTGTTACTGGATGTCGTTGTACTGGGATTAATGGTAGTGGATGGTTTGCGAGTGCGATCGCATCGAGTTCAAATTTCCCGAGAATTGCCGCCACGCCTTTCTATTGGGCAAGATAATCCAGTCTTCCTCAACGTCAAGTCAGCGAATACCAACGCTGTGGTACAAATTTCCGACTATTACCCAAGTGAGTTCCAAGTTTCTGTGCCAACACTACGCGCTGATGTTGCCAGTAACACCACTCAACAACTGACTTATACTGTCCAACCCACACAACGGGGAGAATTTGCCTGGGGGGACATTCAGATTCGGCAATTGGGATCTTGGGGATTGGCTTGGGATAATTGGAAGATTCCGCAAAGTCTAAAGGTAAAGGTTTATCCTGATTTGATCGGGTTGCGATCGCTCTCAATTCGTCTAACACTACAATCATCTGGAGTCAACCGCCAACGTCAATTAGGTATCGGCACTGAGTTTGCGGAATTACGAAATTATCGCACGGGTGAAGATTTGCGATTCATTGATTGGAAAGCTACAGCCCGTCGTCTAGGCTCTGGCAACACATCGCCAGTGGTGAGAGTTTTAGAACCGGAAAAAGAACAGACTTTGTTGATTTTACTTGATCGCGGACGATTGATGACCGCAAGAGTGCAAAATTTACAAAGGTTTGATTGGGGTTTGAATGCAACGCTATCCTTAGCTTTAGCCGGGTTGTATCGAGGCGATCGCGTTGGAGTGGGTATCTTTGATCGCCAGATGCACGCCTGGATTCCCCCAGAAAGAGGACAACATTATCTGAGTCAGTTGATTGATCGCCTCACACCCATTCAACCAGTGTTGCTGGAATCTGATTATGTAGGAGCAGTGACAAATTTTGTCAAGCAGCAAACCAGGCGTTGTTTGGTTGTCATCATTACTGACTTAGTTGATGTGACAGCCTCTGCCGAACTCCTTGCCGCACTCACTAAACTTGCACCCCGCTATCTTCCCTTTTGCGTCACCCTGCGCGATCCACAAGTTGATCGTTTAGCACAAACCCCAACGGAAGGACAAACAACACCTGCTTATACCCGTGCCGTTGCCCTTGATTTATTAGCACAGCGACAACTCGCATTTGCCCAGCTAAAACAAAAGGGTGTGTTAGTACTGGATGCACCCGCAAATCAAATCACAAATCAATTGGTGGATAGATATTTGCTACTCAAAGCACGTAATCAACTGTGACATGCTCCTACGCCGTGTCATCGGGGGTCTCACCCAATCGGTTAAGAAGATTTACTATCATGGCTACTTGTGTGTGACTTAAAGGAAATGTTTGCCGCCAAGGCTTGCTTTTACTTTAATTTGATTGCGGTGCTGAAGTATATTGAATTTTAAAAGGAGGTGGTTGGTCGTAATATTCCAGCATGACGACTTTTTCCTTAAAGTAGGAAAAGTAAGAAAAGTACGATGTTTTTAAAAATATCTAGACATGTTGCTAAAAACCTGATATGAATTTCTTGTACTTAGTGAGTGATTTTTATGAGCAGTAATTTTATTCGGTTTGGTCATTAGTCTAATCTTGAAAACTTTCTTGAGTCTACGGACGTTGAGGAACTGGACGATGCGGATTTGATGGCAGTTAATCGGGGAGCAGATTTTAATATAGATTTAGAAGCGCAATTAGAAAAATTGAATCCACAAACAGAAGTGGGGGTAGATCTAGCCACCGTGTCATGAGGGGCAAGATAGACTAAAAGTATTGCTGTATCTGCTTTTCAGTTATGGGGTACTATTAAATTATCTACACATAATTCGCGCTCATCTACCCAAAGTCATCCCAAGGTGGAACGAAAGAATGAGGGTTTTAGCAATGTTCTGCCATACTACAAACGCAGGTTTTATACTACTTGCCCCTGGTAACAAGCTCCCTAGATCTACTCCGGATACTCCTTTTGTTTTTCCATGTATTAAATACACACGCAAAATTAATTACACATTTTTAAAATCTGGAATGACGTTGTAACAAAGAATTCAGGTAATACCAGTATATCAACTGACATTTTAAAGGGCGGAATGTGGGATAAAGTATATCCTGACCTTTTTAAAAATATAGTTAAGACTGCCAAAGGATGAAATAAGGAAATTTATGTTAGATGTAATCAACCGTTATCTACACGGGTTTGTAGCTATTCCTGTAATTCTAGCTTGTAGAAAAAAGGGAATATTTGAACTTCTACAGCATCATGATAGGCTGAGTTTAGAGGAAATTGTTGAACCCTTGGGGGCAAACGGTGGACATCTTCAGGTGGCTTTAAGGATGATGAGGTCGCTCAATTGGCTTGAACAAAATGACATCGGACAGTATTCTTTAACACATGAGGCTGAAATTCATAAGGTGATACCAGAGGAAATCCTCGATTTATATCACTTGCCTATAGAGTCCTATTTGATGGGAGAACAGCAGTCGGGTCTTCTTAAAGATTGGATTGATCGCTCTCGCCGACAGTGGAATCTTGACGACCTGATGATAGCAGACTTCTTAGATGGGATTCTAGTCATCCCCATCTTACTGGCACTTCACAAGCACAACCTATTTGTAGAAGACGAACACAAACCGTTGTTCTCACAGTTAAGTGACTTTGTGCGGGAAGAGTTGTACGAACTGTTTACAAGTAAAGGTTGGGCACGTCAAAAAGAAGGTTGTTTCTGTCTGACCGATGTAGGTCGATTTATAGTAGAACGGGTTTTGATTACCGGAACCACAGCTTCCTACACT
>CAZZVG010001099.1:0-2987 GCA_964657295.1 Iningainema sp.
TTCCGTGTCTTCCCTTTTAGCTTCTTCAGCGCGTTCCGCGATTAATTCATCCGCCAAACTTCTGTCCTTCGGCACCCCCGAAAACCGAGCCTTCAGCCGCCGCTTAATTGTTTCCGGTTTCTCCAGCACTAGCCGCCCCCCTTCCTCACGAGCTACCAGAGCAATCGTCGTAAAGCAGATGGAATCACCAAACGCCCCTGGCGATCAAGATGGACTTCTACCGACTTGGATCGTTCATTCATATTATTTCTTATCGTGCCACTTTTTTTTATTAATGCCACATATTACAGTCACTAACTAGCAATTTATTTCCCTTACAGCAGTTTTCACCTAATTGAACCACACTGTTGATAAGGGCGAACAGCCCTTCGGGTTCGCAGTCCCCTACGGAGGGAAACCCTCCTTCAGGGCTGTCTCACCGTTCGCCCCTACGACTGTGGTCTATTTACCTGAAAATTGCTGTAATATATAAGCTGGTGGTAAACCAGTTTTCCCGTCAAAGTATTACGTTATCTAGGTTTGAGGATAATTCAGTTCGTTTTGTAACATGCTCATCGACACACTCCGCCAAATCGCTGAAACCCTATATTTTTCGTTGGAGTGTGTCGATGCCTTGCAGCATAAGGGTTTGAGGTATGTGTTTTGTGCAATTTTGGATAACATGTATAATGTTTTTCAGGAGTGTGTCGATTTGGCATCTGAAACCCTTACACCGTAAGGGTTCCTAGACGAACTCCCTACCGATTGGGTTAAATCGGATTAGTTGGAAACTTGCCTTCATTCCCCACCCTTTCATTTTCAGAAGGAGAAGCCCTACCGATTGGGTTAAATCGGATTAGTTGGAAACGACACGAAGACAACCCAATTCCGTTTTTTTTACACCCTCCCTACCGATTGGGTTAAATCGGATTAGTTGGAAACTCCATAAACTAAAACTAGATCAACAGATTGAAATACCCAACGCAAAGTAGGAGTCACAGTTGGGTTCCCTAGTTGATTAGGAACCATACAATCAGGGTTAGCGCATCTCAAACCCTATTAACAGGTAGATTCTAGCAGAGGGGAGGAGTTTGAGAGAGCCGCCGCCAACACAGAAACCATATACTGATCATTCATAGCAGCTCGCCGTGACTTTTGCCGAATACTGCGACGGAAAGATGATTCTCGTTCTAAGGCATTAAGGGCAATGCGACGTAGCAAGGCAAAATTTTGTGGGCTGTGCAGAGAACGAATCCGACATTCATCTTCGTGGAAGGTGACATCTAATGTCCAATGAACAGAGTTTTCTATACCCCAGTGCTGTCGAATTGCGCTACCAATCTTGTGAGCATCACTCGCGAGACTAGAGATGTAAAATTGCACCTCATTGGTAATCTTATTCCAATGCTGAGTTGAACGCACTACCATCACGACTGTTTTCAAGCCGACCCAATCCTCTAGTTCATGAAGTGCAGGAATTTGTGAGACTGGTACTGTGTAAACTTTCCGATTTTCAATTCTGTGATGCCCTTTTTCTACCCGTTGACTGGTATTCACATCAACACCTTTAAAGCCAAGAGATAGGGAAGTCTCGAACCAATTCTTCACTTGTTGGTGTAGTGTGGGATGATTATCTTTCAAACTCAAAATGTAATCGGCATCAGCTTCTATGATTTTTTTTACTATCGATTTCTGTGTACCCATTGCATCGATAGTAATGATGCAGCCAGATATGTCCAGCATTTCTAAGAGTGCTGGAATTGCCGTAATTTCATTCGATTTAGCATTAACCTTCGTTTGTCCCAAGACCAAACGGTGTTCTTTTGACCAAGCGCTAACCATATGTAAAGCTTTCAGTTCGGATTGTCGGTCATACGAACCTTTAAGAGCTTTACCGTCTATAGCGACTACTTCTACTCCTAACTTTTCAAAAGCGTGATTGTATCCACGCCTGAAAACATTGCTCAAATTCTTTAGGGTTAATTCTCTCAAAGACTCTTCTAAAAGTATCAGGACTGGGGATTCCGAACGGTAGTTCTAAAAAGGTTTCTAACCATTCTTTTTTATTAAGCCCATACTCCTGAATATCCTCCCAGCCTTCCGCGCCTGCTATTACTGCCAAAATAGAAATGGTAATAATATCGGCGAGTGGATGCAATCTTGTTTTTTCCACTCTTGGATCTTTTACTTCTGTAAAGTGTTCTTGAAATTTACTGATAATCTCAAAGCTACCTAAACTGGATGTAAAAGATATTTTAGTTTTATTATTCTTTTCAAATCCTGTTGGCATAACTCCAGAGGTTGCAGATAGATGGATTACTATACTTTTGCAGAAATTGACCCAGAAATTAAACTCCTACGCTAACTATACTAGTTAACGATCGCATCCTTTTCTACCTGGTTTTCCCCAATTCACATTATTCCTTTTTTGTCAATCACAATTACTTGACCGACGCCCTAGAGCTTTAGTCAACTAATAATGAGTATTATTACTTATTTCTAAATGCTAGAAACTGCAAAAGTATAGACCCTAGCTCGCATAGTACCACTTTGTTTCCAATTCAATTACCGATCAACCAAGTCCCCTTGTCAATAGGGTTTGAGACGCGCTAACCCTGACCATACAATAATGACACAACTGCTTGCTAACTTCACTTTTTTGACCCAGGAAACTAACTTAAAGGTTTCCAACAGCAAACCGCAGGTTCCAACAAAACACGAGGGATTTTCACCATTTTGATTTGTGGCGCTGGCATGGGAAAAGAACAATAGCAACAAACAATGAATTTGTATTGTGGTTACAATAGTAATACCATTTTATTATGAAGTTGTACATAATTAATTGAGGCAAAGCCCTGATAGATAAGAATTGTTTCTATACAGCTTCACATAGAATTGGTATTAGTAAATGTGGGATAAAAATGATTAAGCCTAAAAATGTATATCGTGGACACGCACTAGAAAAAGTTGGTCATGGCAAAAGAGCCGTAGTTAGGACAATTATCAAC
>CAZZVG010001100.1:0-2986 GCA_964657295.1 Iningainema sp.
TTCACTAATCGCAATGCCAAAACCTGTGTTCTCAAACACATTACCTCGGATTTCTCCTTGTGCTGCTTTTGCTACTGAGAGTCCGTTGCCTTGGTTTTGAGTGAAGACATTACCAATGATTTTGGGAACTGCATTACCTGTGGCAAAGATGCCTTCCCGTAAGCTATGAACAAACGTATTGTTCTGAATAATTGGATTGCCTGACTCAATCCACACTCCCGTACCACGAGAGTTAGGGTTTGTCACCGTAATTCCTTTAATTTCACTACCCTGCGTTGCTAAGATCGCTGTATTTTGACGAGCAAAAGTCCGACTTAAGTAAGCACCACCGCCATGAATCAGCACATTCTGTCCTTTTGTTGATTCATCTCCTTGCAGAATCACTCCTGATTTGACAACCAGAGGGAATTGTTCACCACTAGAAGCAGAATAAGTACCAGGAGCTAATTGAATTGTGGTATCAGCTTGTGCCTGTTGCATAGCGAAACTAATTGTGCGGTAAGGCGCTGTTTCTTTATTGTCTACACCTAGATTGTCAGAACCAAGTGTAGGATTAACATAGATAATATTTTTACTTTTTGGGACAAAATTTGTACTTAAAGGAAATTGATTAGTGAACCAGGTTAGCTCTCTATTGGCTTTAGTTGGAAGTATTATAAATATTCCAGCCCCAAGTAACAGTGTCAATGCTCCAAATGAGAGGATAGGAGTTTTTCCACGTCTGTTAGAAAGCTTTTTTATTTTTTTTAAGGTGGCGTAATTTTTGTTATTCATAATTCCAATTTTTCTAATTTTTGTTGTCAATTGATTAGTGAACAATTTAAAATTTGAGGGGAGCATAATTGAAATGAAGACATTTCAATAGATTTAGCTGCTATTTATCTCTAACACCAGCAATATGTACAAACTTGCCTTTAAAAGTGGTAGGAATCTAGGGTTAACATCGTTCCTTTTATCGTTTGCTTTTACCTCAAGCTTGCGTTACAGAATTGTCATAACCATTAGAGATTTGCATCTGCTTATGCAAATGCCGTACTTTGATATCAATTTGCAATTCCGAAGATGTAATGTAGAAATTTTCTTTCTAATTATTTAATTAGTCAACTAAAACATCCAGACCTTCATATGTGTTTGCTTTTCAATTAGTTGAAATTTGTTGCTGCCAGTAGCAGAAATAAATTGCATTACACTTTTCAAAGAAACTGTAGTTACTGAACAATAGTTACTGAGCTACTACTGAACAAACCTGAATTACTGTTCCTTAAAGGAACCTTTGTCTACTTATCTGTTTGCGGCATACAAGTTTCCTACGAAGCCTGGCATTTCTTTACAAAACTTTATAATTGTCTGGTTTTACAGAAGCTGATAGTGATACCAAAGTGTTGTATGACGGTTAATGAATACAATGGTTCTTATTTGAGTTCTCGCCATCACACACCATTGCATGAACAATATAAAAATTTTTGTAAAGATGGGAGAGATATTGCAGAAAAAGGGCGATAGGAGCTTGAAACAAAGATAAGAGCATCACAATACTTAATATCAATTTTTATTTGCAGTGGCTCAAACTTACCTTGCCTGTCAGTTTGGTAATCATCCCATCTCCACAAATCTTAGCAATAGAGAATTCCCATAGTGGGTTCTCCTTGGTACAAAACCCTCCTACAGGTCAAAATCAAATGTGAATAGTCGGCGATCGCTCTTTAAGGTATTGAGCCGAGATCCAAGTAATTTCCCCGGCAAGATGAGCTGAAAACCCTTGGCCTGTCTAGTTTTGAGAATTTGTTACTTCAGAGTCAAAAAATCGGTTTTGACAAATAAAAATCAAGTATTTTGATACATATTGATGCCTGGATACTAGATTATTATGTTTTAGTTGGTAAAAGCTGCCCTGACTTTTCACGGGATGTGGAAAGTCAGGATATTTGGTTTGTTTTCTACACCAGCGCGGTAGACTATGGTGGTACCTACTTTTACGGTTAGTCCAGACTGGTAACCAGTTCTTTCATTGTCGAAATCATTGATGATGCGGTCGAATCGTTCCTGCTGCTCCGAGTTAAGATATCGTGACATATTCAGATCCTTCTTTGGCGTAAAGAGTTGGCGATCGTGTTGACAGTCACCTTGGGTTGGGGCAGTTGCACATCACCGAGTTTATTGAGGATAATTTGTTTCTCGACTTCTACATATTTGCAATTCCCATCAATCCAAACTTGAATCACCTGGGATTGCCCCGCGTTTGGTGGTAAGTTGATGTACTGCACCTGATCATTTTCAAAGTGGATATGGGGAGTATCGGCATTATCGGCATAATAGATTTCAATGCGATTCGGTTTGTAAGAAGCTGGCAATGGAGCATCATCCCAACAATCAGCAGTATTCCAAACTGCATTGGGGTATTTGTGCCGCAGCTGTGCGGTTTCAAGTGGTAGTTTGCTGATAATAAATGCAACTTCATCTGGCAATAATGGAGTCATCGCTCGATACCTCTTGACTTACGTTGTTGTTGTGTCTGCTGTTGCTGTTGACGCTGCTGTTCTAGCCATCTTGACTGCATCTGGTGAGCTAAGTTTGGATTGTTCACCAACTGCTGTATGCGTGGGTCATCGCGTTGTGGTTCATACTCCGTTCTTTGCGTAATTCCATTGAACGTATACCCCGGTCCCAAGTGTGTGCCGCTAAATGCCTGATCCTGCATTCTGTACGAGATGCCCTTACTTTTTCCAGTGCGCGTAAATCCGGCTCGAACCTCAATTCCCTGTAACTGCAACCGGGCTATCATTAGTGGCATTGGTGGATGGTCTTGCACAGCGGAATCTATCGCTTGCTGGAGCTTCACTTTGATTGGCAGTTCTGGTGGATCTGAACTTAAGCCACTTTCATACTCAGACTGTTCGCGCATCATACGGCGGGTTTGTCCAGTGCTGATTAGACGGGCAAGCTTCTCACGACTACCAATTACTGGGGTTAGTCCGTACTCTTTTTC
>CAZZVG010001101.1:0-2984 GCA_964657295.1 Iningainema sp.
CTGCTCGCCAGCGCAACTACAAGCCTTTACAAATTTGCTTTCAAAGCTGGAATTAAAAATTGTGTGAGTGTATAGGCATCTACACCGAGTTCTGTGCGTTCGGAGGCGGCTGTGACTCCGGCGTGACTGTGCCACCAAACAGCACTTTGAATGACTGATTCAACTGGAGTTTGTTTCAAAACTGCTTGGGCAACAAGTCCCCCTGCTAAACCTGTTAGCACATCTCCGCTACCACCTCGTGCTAAAGCTGGAGTACTTTCAGGATTGATCCAAACATTACCTTGGGAATTTGCGATCGCACTTCTTGCTCCTTTCAAAACAATCACAGCCCCAGATTGCTCTGCTGCTGTACGGATTGCCACAATGCGATCTGACTCAGAAGCTAATTCGCCAAAAAGTCGCTTAAATTCACCTGCATGAGGAGTAAGTACTGTGCGAGCTTGGCGTTTTGATAAAGTCGGAATGGTTCCTAATTCTGCTAGGACATTCAAGCCATCAGCATCTAGTACTAACGGGCGATCACTCGCGATCACTTGTTTTATAACATATTTCGCATCCATTGTCAAGCCTGGTCCGCAAGCGATCGCGTCGAATTTGTCGAGTTCTGTTCCTTCTGGAAGTTGGGCGATCGCACCTGTTTCCGTCTCCGGACAACTCAGGATTATTGCTTCTGGCAAGTGTTCTGACATTAACATCTGGAGTGATTTTGGTACAGCTATATACTGCATACCGACACCGGTAGCGCGTGCCCCCAAGGCTGTCAAAATTGCCCCCCCACTATAGAGATGAGAACCGCAGATCAACAGCACAGAACCCATTTTGTATTTGTAAGTGGACAGTGGACGCGGTAAGGGAAGATGGGCAAGTGCTGATTTTGTCGTTAATCGCTGAATCCTGGGTTCTTTCAAAACAGTTCGCACATCAGCAAGCTGTAGATCGATATCAATGAGTTCAGGCGTACCGACAAACTCTAATGCTTGATCTTGCAAAAAAGCTAATTTCCACAGTCCGATACAGAAGGTGTGTTTGGCACGAATCGCCGTTCCCAGCACCGCTCCTGTATCGGTATGCACACCAGAAGGAATATCGATACTTAGAAGTGGTTGTGACCATTGATTGATTTGGGCGATCGCATCGGCAATCGGATTTTCCAATGCTCGCTCTTGTCCATAACCAAATAATCCGTCAATCAGTAGATGACAATCCTTTAAAGCTTCCACCGATTCAGAAAATGGAATCCCCAAGCTTTCAACATAGCGAGCATGGGTGGTGGTCAATTCCTTAGATTTTACCAAAGGGCGGTAAATAAAAATCTCGTAACCCTGAAAATATAGCTCGCGGGCAATAACCAAGGCATCGCCACCATTGTGTCCTGGTCCTACAAGAATACCAACGAGCGGGAAATCCTTACAAGGATAAAGTTCCCGAATTCGTTGTGCAATCAAACACCCAACTTTTTCCATCAAAGCCGCAACAGGCATCCCTGCATCAAAAACCCGTGCCTCTATGTCTGCCATCTGTTTGGCAGTCACAACAACTTGATTAATTTGCTCTACCCTATCTGTAACTCGTAACATTTATGACTCCCTTTATCTCCCTTATCCCCCCTGAGATTTTGACAGCGCCTGTAATTCTTCCCAAGAGTAGTGTCTGAGCAGTTCGATAGGTTTGTGATTGGCTCCTGATCCCAAGCTAGATGTGGGCTGAATGATCTCAAGAACTTCTTCCGCTTTCTCACCTAGACTATTACCTGCAATGCCACCTGCGATCGCGCCTGCAACTCCACCAAGTGCAGCACCCATTTTACCACCAAGCGATCGACCAAGTGCCGCACCTGCCACTACACCTCCCAAAGCACCCAAACCCGTAGCAAGGGGATGAGAATCCGCCGTTTCTGATGCGGGATGTTGAGGTTCGTGATGTGGTTTATTTTTTTCAGTGTCGTTTGTCATGTATTTGTCCTTTGTATTTACCAATAACCAATGACTATTTCAAGCGTTCAGCCAAATGATCGCCAATGCGCAAGGCATTCGCGATGATTGTCAGGGTTGGGTTGACTCCGGAATTTGAGGGGAAGAAGCTACCATCGACGACGTAGAGGTTATCGACATCGTGGGTACGGCAGTTGAGATCCAGCACAGAGGTTTTGGGATCGCTGCCAAAGCGGCAGGTACCACATTGATGTCCTACAGCTTGTATGGGGACGTTAGTGCGCGGATAGAGGCTGAAGGGGATGACGTGCATCGCATTTCCCTCGATTGATTTCAGCACTGATGTCCAACGATAAACTAAGCGCTCAGCAGCTTCAGTATCATTTAAAGTATAGTCTAAGTGTAACTTGTCGGCGACAACACGAACGCGATTGTTAGGGTCGGGCAAGTCCTCGGTTTGCAACCACCAGCCCACTGAGCGCTCAGCAATTTGATGGAGTCCAAAGCCCGGAATCAGTTTTGCGTATGGCGCTAACAACGGAGGCGCTTCTGCGGGAATCATATCTGCTAACACATTGCCACTGTTTTGCACCATGCCCATTGGGTAGGGAAAATCTGGTTCACCCCAGTAAAAATCGTTAACGGCGATCGTTTTTTGAAACTTCGCGTGGTTTGGTTCGCTATGGAGTGACAACAGTGCGATCGCTTGATGCTTCATATAATTGCGCCCGACTTGATCGGAACTGTTTGCCAATCCATGAGGGTATTTGTCATTAGCAGAACGCAGTAGTAGGGCAGCAGAGTTAATCGCCCCACAGGCAACCACGACAATATCGGCCCTAAAGTGATGCAATTCCCCATTGACATCAGTTTCTACTGCTGAGACTGCTCGTCCGGACTCACTAGTATGGAGCTTGAGGACTTTGGCGTGCGTCAGCAATGTTACGTTAGGGTAAGCTTCGCGAGTGGGACGAATAGTATTGATCTCAGCATCAGCTTTTGCGCCTACTAGACAGGGATAGCCGTCAAAGGTATCGCAGCGAATGCAGGGAC
>CAZZVG010001102.1:0-2982 GCA_964657295.1 Iningainema sp.
TTGGCTTAGAACTCATCCCTATTTCCACACCTAACGAATGTGTTTCTTAGAAGTTGACTAAGTGCCAGTTCTTTGAGACGTTCAATATCTTGTAAAAGAAGTAACACTACCAAATGAGGAAATATAGTTTGGAGGGCAATTTCTGCGGCTTCTCCCCAATCAGGTAGGTATGCAGGGGCGATCGCCATCGCTAAATAAGCCCAATGCGCCAAAACATAGGAAATAAGAGACAGCACGAACCAACGATAAACCCCTAAAAGGGTTCCTTGTCCGAAACGGTGCAACCCAAAACGGTGTTTTGCGGTTTTAAACCAACCCTCAATCTGCCATCTCCGTTTACCCCACCAAGAAATAGTGCTGGCTTTGAGAGCTTTGGTAGAAATGACAAATCGTTTTTCATATTTACCATCCGACCGTTTAAAATAATACCAAGATACATATACGGGAAGCTTCAAACCCTGAAGGTAAAGCTGTTGTCCTCGCTTGTGTAATTGAGCAACACAGCGCCCATCAATTAGCTTGCGGGTACAAGAAATGCCAGCAATTATGTGGTATTTTTTCTTTCTGACACCCTGTATAAATTGCATACTACCAAAGCCTGTATCTACTAAAACCATCACCTCGAAGTGCTTGGTTAACTTTTTAGGTAAAGATTTGACCATTTTTAATCCCAATGCTGCTGGGGAGGTGGTGCCTTTTCCCCTCCAGACACGAAAATTCCAAGGAACCCGCCACCGACCAACAACTAAATACACCACAACCAAGTGCAAACCTCGTTTTCCGTGATATACGCGGATTAAATTTTCAAATAACTTAAATTTTCCGACTTTCTCCAGAGTTGTTAGGTCAATAATCACTTGCAGAAATGGTTTGCGTCCCAACGTTCGCTCAGATAAAATCTCCTTAATAACACGGTTACGAGCGGTGCGAATCACACCTCTAGTTGACCAATCGTAGACGTTGAGAAATCGGCTTAATGCGCTAGGTGACTTACTTTTACTGTGTTGAGGAAGGGGATACCCCTATGCCTCCAAGAACAATCCCAACATTGAAGAGAGATTTTCTTGTTGGTAAACAGAGGGCATTAATGACAACAAGGTGTACACTAAACTTTGGGCGTGGGCAAGAATTGAAACCATTGTTCTTGCTTATCTATAAATATGTTTCACGCCCTTTTTCTCACATTTTGGGTAATTGCACAAATCTAACTACTTTCATAATTAACGATCGCCTGACCAACGACTCACTAGTTGAAAGTTGTCAGATTTTGCAAAAACCTATTTTCAAAAATGTAGTGGCTTGTAATGCATACCCTATATACACTGTGGTTGTCAGATGATTTTTGTAGTATAAAAATACGTAGAATACTGATACAAATGCATACGTAAACAGTTATTAATATTACAAATTTGTATTTTTATTACTGATGTTATTTTTAATCTACGTAACAATAAACTTTTTTGCAAATTTTGCATTGACCGATGTATGATTATTTTTTCAGTATCTCCGTAGCTTTTATGACTCAGTTTTCTTCTTCCCGGAAGGCACGTATAGCAAGTCTTTATGAAACTCATCTCTGGGAATTTGCCAGAGCTTATCTTTATAACGGGCAACAGAGAGTTAAAGGCTTGATTGAGTATTCTCTGGGGGATGAAATTTCTAAGGGGGACATTGATTTGATGATCGCTATAGCTCAGGATTTTGCAGCCTGTTATGAACTCATGGGCTTTCAACAACAGATCTTGAATGACAATGTTCATCAGTTACCATCTAATGCCGCTTCAGTGTCCTGAATGCACAAATCCCCCTCTCAGGTTGGATAGGGGGACAGGTTGAAGATAAGACCTTTTTTTCTCGATCTAACTTAATACTTTAAAAAAAGGATGTAACAATGGGTAAAATTAAGAATGCTTTTTGGGAATTCTTGAAAGGAGTATTCGGGTCAAGAGAGTTGAGTTCAGTATCTCCAAATGTTGCAGAACATCCTCAAAAAACTGTTCAATCTTTTGACTTGAAAAATTCAGAAGCTCAAGAATTCGCACAATTTTTGGAAAAATTACGAAAAGAGGGATTTGTACAATTATTTAGGAATGATTTTGATGGCGCACGAATTACCTTTGATCGGATCTTAACACTAGACCCCGACAACGCTCGAATATTGCTAGCTAAGGCTAGTGTTATTTTTAATTTGGGGCAGTATGAGGAAGTGATTGCTATCTGTGACCGCGCTCTTGAAATTGAGCCAAACATAGTTAAAGCAGATTTTTTTCCTTTCGCTCTTCCTATAGTTTGGAAGACTCGTGCTAATAGCTTTCTCAATTTAAAACGATACGATGAGGCGATTGTCAACTATACGCATGGCATTGAAATCACTCCGAATGATTATGAATTATGGTTTTGGCGGGGTCATACTCTTGACAAATTAAAACGACACGAGGATGCGATTATTGACTATAAACATGCCCTTGAACTTGAGAAAAATGACTATTATGTTTGGATTGGTCAGGCTAGTTGCTTTAATAACTTAAATCGATACGAGGAAGGTATTGATAGTTGTAATCATGCAATCACTCTAAAGCCTGATGATCATCAAGTATGGTACATTCGTGGTGCTATTCTTAATAATTTAGAGCGGTATTCGGAGGCACTCTCCAATTTAGATCGTGCCCTTGAGATTAACCCAGACTTTGCGGACGCGTTGTATAAGCGGGCTTTCAGTCTAGGCTATTTAGGACGAAACAAGGAAGCAGAAGACAGCCAGAACCGTGCTTTTGCGCTAGATCCAGAGAAAAACTTACCCGTAAGAATTTTGTTTAGGGATAAGGCTTGAGCATCGCTTAAATTACCTAAGCTGGGATTGGCAGCACGATAGAAATTGGCATCAAATATGTTACCGATACTTAGAGACATATTACCAAGCCTTTAATTTAAACCCACATTCCGCACTTCAAAAAGTAATATAAATAAACTACATTGATAGTC
>CAZZVG010001103.1:0-2981 GCA_964657295.1 Iningainema sp.
CCAGGGAGCCTGGGAGCAATCTTAATCTTTTTGGCTTGATCTTATCCCACCCGATGAGCGTCACAATAGTAATTAGAGCGACAATCCCTGCAATCAGATGGTTGCTGCCTTGAGGAGAAGAGATTAAGTTGTATAACTCGCTAGGAATAGAAAGTAGGTTATTGATTCCGTGTGGGTTCGGCTTGCTGTCAAACATGACATGGAATTGAGAAGCAAAGATCAGCACGCCTATGCCTGCTAACATTCCATAAATGACTGCCGGAGATATTGCGCGGAAAACTTGTCCCAGCTTAAACAACCCTGCTAGTAATTGGAACAAACCCGCCAACAGAAGAATTGGTCCGAGCATTTCAATGCCATACTCGTGTACTAGTTCCCAGACTATAACGGCAAGCCCGGCCGCCGATCCACTAACCTGCAATGGGGAGCCAGCAATAGGACCAACAATCATTCCGCCAACTATTCCTGTGATGATTCCCTGTTCTGGAGGCACTCCGGAGGCGATCGCGATTCCCATGCCTAATGGCAACGCCACGAGAAACACAACTACGGACGCAACTAAATCATTTAAAATAGACTGTTTATTTTTAATAAATTTGCTTGTCATTTTCTTCTTCTTTCCCAACGTCAGCATTCACCGCAACGCATCCGGGATTCAATGCGTTGTAGTTTGTCGATTAACTATTTTTTAGTCAACTCAAGAGATACAGCCGTCCACCTGATTCAAAGTAAAACAAAGAATGCTACAGATACCCATGTAAGGTAGGGGCGTTCCCGCTTTGTTACTGCTGTTCACCCTTAAAATTGATTCATCTGTTGCAAACATTTTTGACATTGATATTACGCTGATTGCCTGGGTTATCTTTTATGTTCAAATATCTTCATGAAACTTATATTAAGATTTGATGAGAAAAAATTCATGTTCGCAACTTATAACCCATTCCTCGAACTGTCTCAATATATTCTTGACCTAGTTTTTTCCGCAGGTAGCCCACGCAGACATCAACAACATTAGAGCCGGGATCGTAGTCGTAGCCCCAAACTTGACTAAGTAGCTGTTCTCGGCTCAATACTTGCCCGCGATGACGCAAAAAGGTTTCGGCTAGGGTAAATTCTCGTGCTGATAACTTGACTGGGCGATCCCCGACGCGAATCTGACGTGTCAGTAAGTCAAGCACAATCTCTCCCGATCTGAGAACCATTTCTTCCTGTCGTTTGGGCAAGCGGCGATCGCGCAACTGCACTCGTACCCGCGCCAGTAGTTCTTCAAACCGAAAAGGCTTTGTCACATAATCATCTGCCCCACCTTCTAGTCCAGCAACTTTATCACTAACCTCGTCACGAGCGCTCAGGATGATGATTGGCAAATGTTGTCCTTGACCGCGTAATTCTTCCAACACGATCCAACCATCTTTACCAGGTAGACCGATGTCCAAGATCAGGAGGTCAAAATCACCGCTTTGAGCCATGAGCAAAGCCTCATGACCATCTTTGGCAACTACAGTCGTAAACCCCGACGCCCGTAGCCCTTTTTCTAAGAAAGCGGCTATGCGCGGTTCGTCTTCAGCGATCAAAATCTGGTCAGTCAAACAGAACCTCCAAAATACCGTTTCGTAGAATGAAAAATTTTTAAAGCCTCGGTTTGTAGTCAGAGCCTCAGCCCTGGGTCTAAATCCTGTAAAACTGGGCAGCCTTCTACAAAACTAGCTAGTGGTGCCGGCGAAAGATCAACAAACCAAGGCTGCCCAGTTTTACATACTTTTAATGAAAGCCCTCAAAAACATCTCTGGCTAAAGTCCTCTCAGGCGTTGCCGTCAGGGAGTACTAGTACTGCTACCTTGGAATTAAAAATTAGTCTTGGAAATTTTTCTCAAGTACTCAGGTGGGTCGAGTGGAATGATCATCGTGAATGTAGAGCCTTCACCCAGTCGGCTTTCAAGTTCTACCCAACCGCCGTGGGCAACCGCGATCGCTTGTACAATAGACAATCCCAAACCAGCTCCTTCCGAACGACGGTGACTGAGAGTTCCACGGGCAAAGCGCTCAAATATCCGCTTTCTGTCATCAAGGGCAATGCCAACACCTGTGTCACGTACCCAAAAATGAGCGTTACTATTGTTGACATCTGAACCTATAACAATTGTAGCCCGAGGACTCGTGTGCTGTGCAGCGTTCTGAGCCAAGTTCATCATTGCTTGAGTCAGTCGATGGCGATCGGCCACAATTCGCCCCGCACCTTTATTTACCAGAAGCCAGTCTCGATCATCCAGGGCTAAGGCTTTGGTATACAGTTCTTCCGTCAGCGATCTTATATCCACTGTTTCTAGGGTTAAAAAATTGGGTTGTTCTGCCTTAGCTAGCAATAGTAGGTCATCGACAAAGCGACTCATCCGATCAAGCTCATCAGTCACCAATTCCACTGTTTCACGTCGATCTTGGGGATCTTCACCCAGCAGTTCCAAATGACCTCGGATAATTGTGATTGGCGTCCTGAGTTCGTGACTTGCATCGTTGATAAAATTTCGTTGACTGGCGAAGGCAGTCTGGATACGATCTAACATCTCGTTGAAGGTGATAGTGAGTTCGGCAATTTGGTCTACTCCCTGCACGGGGATCCGTCTAGATAAGTCCGACTCACTAATCGAATGGGCTGTTTCACTCAGGAGGCGCAGGGGAGCCAATAACCGTCCAGCTACTATCCACGCCAGCACCGACACTGCGGTGATAACTGCTATTGTCACCTCGATAATCACAACGACTGCTTGGTTGACCTGTTGGCGAGCGCTGCTACTTGAGTGAGCAATCACAAAGACACCGTGATTATTGCCTTTAACCACTGATACAGCTAGATATTGGATCATTTGACCCGAAGTGCGAATCTTGCCTGACTCAATCCCACTCAGTTTATTCCAGCTTTTAACAAAAGGCGAGTTCGGCTGTAGCGCAACCGGGAGTTCTTCAGGGCTGGATTTATGAAATTT
>CAZZVG010001104.1:0-2980 GCA_964657295.1 Iningainema sp.
TCAATGTGTACCTATTTTCTACGGTAATCTTTGCGAACCCCGTGAACGGTTACTTTCACAAATGACCTTTCACCACTTGAAGCGGGCGATCGCTCTGTTTTGCAATGATTTTCTGCTCTCAAACTCTGATGAAAACTTCAATTTTCATCACTTGAAGCGGGAGGTCGTTTGGTGAGCGTGTCAATCATCAATTAATAGAATAATTTATCATTAAGCTTTAAAATCTCACTTGAATTTATAGTTCATATATACTATTAACCGACAATTAGTTTAGTACTAATGAACTTGTGACAGTTAGGGTGCGGAAGGTGGGCTTCAATTCTTTTCATCTTTTTGAAGTGTATAAAATACATTTATAATACAAGAGCTAATATATTGCAATATATCCCTGCCTAAAGACAGAGTATTTGAGCTTGGAAGCCTCCAGTGCCCGCGCAGAGCGTCTCGAAATACATCTTTTTTCGCAAAACTCGCGCCTATGCGAATTTTCTGTCCGGCGTTATTTCTGGATAATCCTGCATTATTGCCGTTAACACCCTTAACACAGACAGATTCACCCCAAGGGTTACTATCCCAGGTTGCCCAAAGTATTGCTAGAATTTCGGATAGGGAGACAAGGCAGAATATCGCAGCTTACACGGAGATTTTAGCAGGTTTGCGATTTGAAAAAGATTTTATTCGTCAGTTATTAAGCGAGGATATTATGCAGGAGTCAGTGATTTATCAGGATATTTTGCAGAAGGGCGAACAACAGGGAGAACAAAAAGAAGCGCTGAGATTCTGTCTGTTTTTACTTAATGAACGCTTTGGTGAAATTGATTCGTCAATCCTTGAGAGAGTTCAAGTTTTCAACAAGGAAAAGCTAGAAGCATTAGGAAGGGCGCTTTTGAGAATTTCATCAATAGCTGATTTATTTATTTGGTTAGATCAGCAGGAAAGTAATTAATTTCAGGCGTGAATAAACGATAAAGTGATCAAGTCGGAGTTTTTACCTCCGGCTTTTTATATAAGCCCCGAGATACGGCGTCCAAGCTTGAATGCCACGTTTTTAAGCGTAAGATGCCATTGTCTCAGCGGTTTATTAAATTAGGTATTGCGTTATAATTGAAGATTAGTGTAAACCAGCATCAAAGATGCGGATAGAAATCGAAGACCTTACGAACCCGGACGTGCAGGTTCTACTACGCCAGCACTTGATGGATATGCGGCAGCAGTCGCCTCCTGGGAGCGTTCATGCTCTAGATCTGGACGGACTTAGGGCGAAGTCAGTTACTTTCTGGACTGTTAGAGAGTCTGGCAAATTGATGGGCTGTGGAGCATTGAAGGAGTTGGATTCGCGATCAGGTGAAATCAAGTCAATGAGAACCGCTAAAGCACACCTGAGGAAGGGTGTCGCCGCTAAGTTGCTAGCTCACATCCTCGATGAAGCAAAACGCCGACGGTATGAACGCGTGAACCTAGAAACCGGGTCAACAGAAGCATTTGAACCTGCAAGGTTGCTCTATGAGCGTTTTGGTTTCACTCAATGCGGGCCCTTCGCTGACTACAAAGATGACTCTTTCAGTATATTCATGACTATTGGGTTGTAGGTACATCAACGTTTACAACCCTCCTTACAGATAATCGAATTGAGCGCTACATGTTTATCAGAAGCGTCATTGATTATTCTATATTTTGAATCAAAGTAGCTACTAGGCAACAGTGCGCCCAAATCTTCATACGACATTGCAGCACATGTGAATTATTTCTTCTGCTGAAGCGTGCGATAACACTCTTCAGGTGAAGGATCTGTTTGTGGTATCATAACTGTTGATATTTCGCCATTATTATTGACATAAGCCATCACCACGCTCTCGGCTGGCTCATACACTTGAATCATGTTATCCATCGCTTGTACATCCTCTGAAACAACATCATATTCACTCATGGATTTTTTGAGGGATTTACGTTGGATATACTCGATTTGAGGAGTTGAAGAGTCCGAGTTAATAACCAACACAAGTCCTTTTCCTTGTTGTTTATAACCTTCGTGAGCGATCGCACCCACCAAAACCTGATTTTCTTCAAAAAAGCCGTGTGCGTCTATTGATGATTGATACTTTTCTACTTTAGAAAATGGGTTTAACGAAGCGGCAATTCTCCCTAAAAACGATTTGTTTTCACTCTTTTTTTTCGGGGAAGGTTTCTGCAACAGAGAGGATACTTCCTCCTTGAGGCTCTCGTGTTTGCGTTGCTGTCGGATTTTTGCATTTCGTCCCATTGCTTAAACCTTGCCTATCTTATAGCTTTCAGTCAACATTCTATAGCAATTTAAGACGTATCAGGTCTAAAGACGACAGCACTCAAACACTTGAGCGAGTCGAATTTTGTCTTGCAACGCTGCTGCCAAAAACTTCTTTGACTTAAAAGGAAGAGTAAGGTAAGATAGCAAATCGTCTGTCTTATTCCTGCTCGGAACAGGTAGAGACATCACAAAAGCTGGAAAACTTGCTACTAGCATTCAGTCCAGCTACCTGTACGGCAAACTCAAGAGCAATTTCATGACCTACGCAATTATTGAAACTGGCGGCAAACAACTAAGAGTCGAACCAGGTCGCTTTTACGATATCGAACTGCTTCCCGTTCAAGCTGAAGAGAAAGTTACCATAGAAGCAGTTTTGTTGGTGCAACACAACGGCGAAGTTACCATTGGACAACCACATGTGACAGGCGCAAAAGTAGAAGGGACGGTGATGCGACATTTGAGAGGTCGCAAAGTCCTGGTATACAAAATGAAGCCGAAGAAGAAAACCCGCAAAAAGCGGGGGCATCGTCAGGAAATCACTAGATTAATGATTGACTCCATCAGCCTTGATGGTTCGGTGCTTTCCTCGCAAGAAGCGGCAACTGCTGAAGTTCAATCAGGCGAACCTATCGAGAATGCTATTGATACCCAGTCTATTGAAACCGCTGAAATTCAATCAGGCGAACCTATCGAGAA
>CAZZVG010001105.1:0-2978 GCA_964657295.1 Iningainema sp.
TTTGGACATTGCATAGCGATCGCCCTAATTCATATTTCTATTCTGCAACGCCAATTATTCAATATTGTGGGGTGGAAAGGATTGCCCGCCCAGTTCATAGGACGGGCGCAAGCGAGCTTATCCCACAAGAAATAGTTGTATAATTTATTCTTTGGAAGTCCCTAAGAATAATCTGATATAGTAATATAGGACTTACGCACTATATAATGTGTGTAACGGATTTCGGTCGTTTCATCTCGTAGAATTGACCGCATGGTAAGGGCGGGGGTACCCCGCCCCTACGGGTATATTGCGTTCCGCTGCCTGACTCATCCCACTGTATAGTTGACTATTTATGTCAATGCGTAAGTCCTATAATCTTGTTAAATAAATTTCTGCTGAATCATGGTGCGTTAAGGCTGCCGCAAGAGCGCACCCTACGCTGAAAATTTATTTACGTACTTCAGATTATTTGCTCTCTACTCCCCATTTACAAGTCAATAGTCTATGGTGCGGAATTCAAAGCGTAACGCACCATGAATCAGGTGTGCGTTACAGCTACCGCCAGAGCGCACCGGAAGTTTTATTTGCGCCAACCTAGTTAAAAATCTTTCAAATTGTTAAGAATGCAGAAAAAATCTAAGAATAATCTGATATACTACTAATTATGGAAAAAAAAATTCCGCTCGCTTCGCTCGCTAAAAAAAGAGTATAAAAAAGAAAGGGTAGAGGGTAAAATGGCAAGAGTTTAAAGGGCTACTAAGTCCTCTGCGCGGGACCGCACACTACCCGAAAACCGATGTCGTAGTCGCTGACCGGGGAGCTCCTGAGGCGGAAGGCAGAACGGCAGTCCTCAGGATAGGGGCCCCACGAACCACCGCGCAGCAGGCGCATTTCTTTTCAGTTTATTTGATTATCATTATCTTTTTGTCCTCTAATGGTTTTCCATAGAACTCCTATTCTTTTACCTATGCCTACACTCATTTGATTATCGTTATCATTAATCCACACGCTCCCGTCTGTTGGGGCTTTTAGGTAATTTTCATGCCAAGAATCTGCACACCATTCCCAGACGTTGCCATGCATATCAAATAAACCAAAAGCATTTCCAGAAAAGCTACCTACTGGAGTAGTCTCGTGCCGCTCTTCTCCCTTTGCTTCCTCCAAATAATTTGCTAACTCAGTCGTGAGAGTTTCACCAAAATGAAAAGGTGTAACAGTGCCTGCACGACAAGCATATTCCCACTCGGCTTCGCTGGGGAGTCGATAGTTTTTTTCACTCGCTTGAGATAGTCTAGCACAGAATTCGACAACATCATACCAAGAGACACATTCTACAGGACGGTTATCGCCTTTAAAATAAGATGGATCTGGCTTAAGGTCGCGGTCAATTCTGGGTAATGCTGCTACTGCTCTCCATTGTGCCTGAGTGACTGGGTATTTGCCCATGAAAAAGGGTTGAACAGTGACTTCATGCTGTGGACGTTCATCATCATCTCCTTCCCCTTCTGGTGAACCCATCATAAATTTACCTCCAGGGATAGAAACCATTTTTAGAGTGATGCCGTTGCCTAGGTCTTCATCATAATATTTAGCTTGGCGTTGTTCTCGGTTGGTTATTTGTCCCTGTGCGTTGACGGTAACAACCTCGAATTTAAATGGCTGATTCTGAATTGTCCTGATTTTTTTCAGGTGGTAATTTAGACGGCGCAAGCCTTTTCTTAGTAGAAGCAGAACTTTTCCCAACAGATTGCTGGCGGATGAGAGTCAGCCAGATGATGTCTGCGACTTCTTCTGCTGTCAGGTCTGCTTGTGTTTGCCGCAAAGCAGCAATCAGTTGAGATATCATGAGTTGTCTGTTTCACTTGTTAGAGGCTTAAACAAAAGTTCCTTTATAGATTCGTCTGCATTCTGGTTTAATAGATAGATAGTATTCAGTAGTTGATCTGTTGGCAGATTTGCCTCTTCAGTATCTCGCTTCTCAATAAATTCTTTGATTAATTCTTCAAATTGTTGAGCGATTCCCTCTTGCTCTAAATAGGCATTCACAATTTCCTTTAAATCATCTTCTGTTGGATCTGGCATCTGTACTCGAAGACACCGCCGGAGAAACGCTGGCGGAAAATCTCGCTCCCCGTTACTTGTCATTATAATAAAAGGGAAAGCGCAACACTTTATTTGACCAGCCGGAATTGAAACATTCAATCCGTCTTTAGTGCCAACTTGAACTTCTTGTTCTTGTTCTGAAAGGCGAACCAGTTCGGGAATCTCAAATTTTCCTGACTCAAAAAGGTTGAGCAAGTCGTTTGGTAAATTGATATCACTTTTGTCAATCTCGTCGATGAGCAAAACGCGAGGATATCGGGAAGGCAAAAATGCTGTTCCCACCGGACCAAGTCGAATGTATTTACCGATATTTTGATAGCTACTCTTATTTTGTTCGCGTTGACTCAGTTGGGCATCTTGAAGTCTGGCGATCGCATCATACTGGTAAAGTCCTTCTTGAAGGTTAGAGCGTGCAGTAATAGACCAAAGCAAGACTGGACCGAGTTTAAGTTGATATGCTATAGCATAGGCGAGGGAGTGTAAGATTGTTAACTTTTTTCCATGCTTGAGATAAGCGAGATTTAAACAACTTGTTTTCAGGATTAAGACGTTCCCATGCTCTCACCACCATTCTGTACTGTATACCGATTTCTACCTTACCGTCCATACCATATGGAATTTTCCACATGTCTATTGGTTCAAAAATGTATTCTGTTGGTAGAAAAATTTCAATTATCAAATCTTCGTCACTATACTCAGAGGATTTTTTATAAATTTCTCCATAACTATCTTGAATAAACTGGTTTATTTGTTGATTTATCTCCTTCTCTTTAAAATTGCATACGAAATTTTCTTGGTTTGTATTATTCGTGATTCTCTGAATTAAGCTATAGTTACGCAGCAGGGTAAGAGCATCTCAATTAGGCTTGACACAAGGGATGAGAAGAATCTAA
>CAZZVG010001106.1:0-2976 GCA_964657295.1 Iningainema sp.
CAGGTCTACGTCATCCACAACGCTTATACTATAATGCTAATGTTTTCCAAAGAATCGGGGAGTTCAAGCAAAATCGGCAGCAGGAATTTTATCAAGCCGGGGTAGAATTGTTAGGTAGTGGCGGATTGCTTGCAGATGCAGAAGTGCTACTATTGCTGGCAGATTGTTTGCAAGCATTGTCGTTGAACCGCTGGCATTTAATTTTGGGAGAGGCGGAAATTACGCGATCGCTCCTTAAAGCTTTTCCCTCTCACTTACAAGATCGAGTCCGGAATGCGATCGCTAACCTTGATCGCATCACCATCGACTCTTTACCACTGAGTGATGAACTTATTGAACGCGCCAGAGTGATGCTAGATCTGCGCGGCAACCCAATTGATGTATTGCAAAAAGTTAGCAGTTTGGGTTTAGATCCATCCATGCAACAGGCGGTGGAAAATCTTAAGTCACTGGTAGAATTACTACAGGGTTCCGTAGCTTATACAACTTCAGAGATAGGGACTAAATCTTTATCGGGGATGGAAATCGTTCTCGATCTTAGCTTAATCCAAACTATAGACTACTACACTGGTATAGTGTTTGAAGTTGTGAGCGATGTAGATGTTCAAGCACGGGTATTAGGTCGCGGTGGTCGCTATGATCAGCTTTTAGGACTATATCATCCTCAAGGAGAAAAAATTCCCGGAATCGGCTTTGCACTCTCTATCGAAGATTTATACCACATTCTGTTGTCCGAAGAGCAGTTACCGCAAGCTATCCCAGCTAGTCATTGGTTGGTCGTACCAGAAAGTAAACATGCTTATAACAAGGCTTTCAGCTACGCCACGAAACTACGAGACTCTGATGAATTGGTACGGGTAGAAATGGATTTGGGACAACGGGATGCTGAATCAAGCCGACAATATGCACGCGATCGCCGCATTACCCAAATCGCTTGGATCAAAGCCGATGGTTCAACAATCATTGAGCCGCTAATATAAAATGATTCAACTGAGAAAGGATTTACATCCAATGCGGTTTTCAAATGGAGGGGAACCATGCCACACACAATTGTGACTAATGTCTGTGAAGGTGTTGCTGATTGCGTAGACGCCTGTCCGGTAGCCTGCATTCATCCGGGGCCGAGCAAAAACGTTAAAGGAACTGATTGGTACTGGATTGACTTTGCCACTTGCATTGACTGTGGCATATGTATCCAAGTTTGCCCGGTAGAAGGGGCTATTGTCCCAGAAGAACGACCTGATTTACAAAAAACGCCATAATTGTTAATTATTGGTAGGGGCGGGTTTAATCTCATAATTTGTCAGTAAAAACCAACAATTTTGTCAAACCCGCCCTTACTCCTGTAGTCCGCGCACTCCTAACAGATGACTAATTATTTACTAGAAGTTAAAGATGTCCGTGCTGGATATATCAAAGATGTCGATATCTTGCAAGGTTTGAATTTTCATGTAGAAAATGGAGAAATTGTCACAGTCATTGGTCCTAATGGTGCTGGTAAATCTACCTTGGCAAAAACCATTTTTGGGCTTTTGACTCCCCATACAGGCACAATTACCTTTAAAGGCGAGAATATCGTTGGGCTAAAGTCGAATCAAATCGTTCAGCGAGGAATGTGCTACATACCACAAATAGCTAATGTCTTTCCCTCTTTAAGTGTAGACGAAAACCTAGAAATGGGTGCTTTCATACTCAATGTTTCTTTAAAACCACTAAAAGATAAAATATTTACCATGTTTCCCCGGCTTGCCTCACGCCGTCACCAACGCGCCGGGACTCTCTCTGGTGGTGAACGCCAAATGTTAGCGATGGGTAAAGCTTTAATGTTGGAACCTAACTTACTGCTTTTAGATGAACCTTCAGCCGCCTTATCTCCCATCCTCGTCACTCAAGTCTTTGAGCAGATTCTACAAATTAACTCCGGTGGTACGGCAATTGTACTTGTAGAGCAAAATGCCCGCAAAGCCCTGGAAATGGCGCATCGAGGTTATGTACTGGAGTCAGGACGTGATGCCATCACAGGCACTGGTTCGGAATTGTTGAACGATCCCAAGGTTGGAGAATTGTATTTAGGCGTAAGTCGAGCGCATTGAGAGTGTTCAAAAAAGAAGTATGCGTAAGTCCTAGCTCCCTCAATCAGTTGATGATTGAGGTTTTTTAGGCTAAAGAACAGGGTTTTTAACATGGTTTATTACAATACCATAAAATGATAGATATATTACTCAAGCAATACTAAAACTTTATATTTAGACCTCGTTTTAATAAATTTAAAAGTAGTTACACCTCTTCTCAGCCAAAAAATACTTCAGATAAATTATAAGTATTTTATGGGTGTTCTACAGAAAAATTCAATGAGGAGAATTAATGATGAAACGCCCACTTCTTGCTGTTTTCCCAGTTTTGATAATTACCATTGCAACTAGCTCTACCTTTGCCGCTGTTCCAAGAGAGATAAAAGCCTGTCAATCCATTCCTCCAGCCAGACCAACTGGAGGAGCTTCTATGGTAAGAATGGAAGCTCTACAGGAGTGTTATAAAGCAGTGGAAAAGGAGTTTCCGGCAGTTAGCACTTCAGCGCACACGTTATCAAACCAAAGTCATGCACAAACACCTAATACTTCATTGCACACGTTGTCACCCTAAAGTTAACTAACTACTCCACAACTATAGTTTCATATTAGTTGACCAGAAAGAAAAAGGTACAGAGCAAGTAAATTTATTTTGGTGGTTCTTCCTTTTGAACGCCAGTTGCTTCAAGTCGAGCCAGCGCCGTGCTGAGCCAACGCACTGACCAGAATGAAAAAGGTACAGAGCAAGTAAATTTATTTATGGAAAAAGAAAAAATGTATTTCGAGACGCGCAGCGCGGTGAAATACGGCGTCCAAGTTACAGAGCAAGTAAATTTATTTATGGGGTTCTTCCTTTTGACTTTTGACTTCCCCGTTCGCGGAGCGTCTCCCCTTGGGAGAAGGGGCT
>CAZZVG010001107.1:0-2975 GCA_964657295.1 Iningainema sp.
TCCTTTCTAGTGATAAAAGTTTTTAAAAATATTGTGATTTCGGTGCGATAGTTGTTTTAGTAGATAGATTTAAATTCCGGTGACATATATGGCTCACATTGTTGATACTGCCATGAAAATGGAAGGTTTATTAATTAGGTCGAGCCAAGTGCTGACTTATCCAAAAACTGGTAATAGTCCTCGGAATACTTGTCTTTGCTGCTCAGACACTTTACTCCGTCATATAAGCTTGAGAGGAATTTACTGGCGTTGTAGTCACTGTTACCAAGAAATGCCAGTTCAGAAATCATTACAGGAACTGAGATTCGCCCACGATCGCTTGTCCCTACCTATATAAAGCTGAGGCTGGGTTCAAAAAAATTGTAGAGAAACTTTATGAAGTTAGCAGAAATGATTATTGAGCCTAAGTTGGAATTGGCTTGGTGGGTGGAAATTGCAACTATTGAGCCTCACTGTAGCTATTACTTTGGTCCGTTTGCAAGTGACCTAGAAGCTGAAGAAGCCCAAGGAGGCTGGATCGAGGATTTAGCAGAGGAAGGCGCCCAAGGAATCACTAACCAGATTAAGTGGTGTCAGCCAAATAACCTAACTGTTTGTCAGCATGAATTGGCAGAGAGTTTTAAGTAAGCGTCAGGAATAAACATGAACTTAAGCGTACTAACTGCAACCACTGCCCCCAAAAAAATGAACGCTCGTAGACTGGCCGGCTCTAGCCGCAACTCTCAACTATGAGCGGCTATGGGGATTCGATGCATTTATCAAACACTCGTCACCGGAAACATACGACCTCACCGTACTTACCCTGAAGGATTGGGAAGATTTAGCAGACCTAGTTAGGTGTGACAAGCGCTCTTCTAACTGGAAACATCTCGAGTACACTGTAGGACGCAAGTAAAGGTTTGTAGTATGCCACTAACATAGCTCAAACCCTTTTTTCATTTCCTAGAGCATTAACTAGATAGTATTTTTATTTAGTATTATTAACATAGCTAACATTGTGAGGTATTTTCGGGAGAATAGAAAAGTAAACTTCAAGAAGAGATTTAATGGATGGAGAGTACATCACCCCAAGGGAGGCAGCTAAACATCTGGGAGTTCATCCCCAATCCCTACGTCGATGGGAAGCCGAAGGCAAGCTCACGACGTACCGTACTCCAGGAGGTCAAAGACGTTTCCAAAAAGAAGAAGTCGAAAAGCTCGCTCTTGTTAGAAGACCAAATACCACTGTTTGTTACGCAAGGGTCAGTACTAGTTCCCAACGCGATGATCTCGAACGACAGCTTGAGTATCTTGGCTCTCGATATCCAGAGGCTGAATTCATTTCAGAAATTGGGAGCGGACTCAATTTTAAGAGGAAAAAGCTGCGTTCCATTTTGGGACGAGTTATGCAGCGCGATATTCGGCAGATTGTCGTTGCCTACCCCGACCGCTTGTGCCGATTCGGCTTTGAACTGGTTAGGTGGTTATGCGAGGAGCATGGATGCAAACTCGTGGTTCTCAATGAACGCAAGCTCAGTCCCGAACTTGAACTCGTTCAGGATATGCTGTCCATCATCCACTGCTTCTCTTCAAGGTTATACGGACTCAGAAAATACCAAAAAGAAGTTGGACTTTCGCTACGGCAAAATAGCCTACAAAAAGAGCCAGAAAGTTCAGCCGAACAGTGTTGTAAAGATTCCGATATTGCCGTCTAAAGAGTTGCATCTTGTCTGGAAACAATGGTTAGCAGCCTATCGCTGGGTTTACAACCAATGCATTGAGTTTTTTAATTCTGGCTTAAAACTTCCAGATGGAATTTCTTTGGATATGCACATCCAAAATCTACAACAGTTTTCTCATAACGAGTGGACTAAGTGTTTAGGAAAGACGCGGCAAGAAGCGATATGCGAAGCAGAGCAAGCTAGGAAACAAGCAAAACGGGCATGGCTTGCTAAACCTAAAGAGTCACGCAGTACTTTCAGCATGAAGTTTCGTTCTTGTCGGAATAAATCACAAGTAATTCAGTTTAAATGTGATGCTTACAAAGACGGGACTTGGTTTCCTTCTAAGGTGAAAGGATTAGTATTTTGTATTGCCAATGGGTATCAACTTCCCTTAAAGTGTGATTATGGTACAGAGCTTGCTTATCAACGAGGGCAATGGTTTGCGTGCTTTCCTCAAGTTAAAGAAGTTAGTACCATCCTCTGCGACAGGGTAATTGCATTTGATCCGGGAATTCGTACTTTCTTAACTGGTTATGATGGCGAGAATATTTTAGAGATTGGCAAGGGAGACATTGGGAGAATCACAAGATTGTGCCTACACCTTGACAAATTAATTAGTAGAAAAGTACGCAGTCACGGTAAACAGAATAAAAAGCTTCGTTACAAGTTAAACCTTGCAATCAACAAGCTTCGCTTTCGGGTGCGCTCTCTTGTTGACGACCTGCACAGAAAAGCTGCTAACTTAATTGTTAACAGCTATAAACTGGTATTTCTTCCCACCTACGAAACATCTCAAATGGTGTTTAAGGCGCAAAGGAAGATTGCAAAGAAGTCAGTTCGTAATATGTTAAGCTGGTCATTTAGTCGCTTTGCATCTCAACTTGAACAAGCAGCAAAACGTAAAGGCGTTTTGGTGATTCGTACTAACGAGTCCTATACTTCAAAAACTTGTCCCCGATGCGGTCGTATTCACCGTAAACTAGGAGGAAACAAGATATTTACCTGCCCGGAGTGCAAGTTTACGAACCCAAGAGATTGGGTAGGCGCTGTCAACAACATGTTGGCAGCTTTGCAGGCTATAGCCTTCACCGTTCAGGGAAACCAACTGTCTATTGGCAGTACCGAATCAGGTGATGTTAGAGTTACACAATCTCGTGAGAGATGTGAGGCTTAAAGATAGCACTAACCATATCTATTAAGATGTCTAATAGTGAGTGAGATATATGGATGCGTCAAATCTGAAACGAGAATATGCGGTAGGAAAAAGAGATT
>CAZZVG010001108.1:0-2974 GCA_964657295.1 Iningainema sp.
TGGCGCCTGGTTGCAGCAGATCCACCGGCGGTAGTTGCAGCAAGCAAGTAGGGTGGGCAGTGCCCACGCATCAATGGTGCGGGAGGGAGTGTTATGACGTAGATTGGGGATGTTAAAGAGTTATTGGCGAAGGTGATCGCTATTGAATTAACTATGAGTCCTTAGTTAAGACGTGTTTGGAAGTCTATCTGTTGCTTAGGGGCTATCGATGGGAGATTACGAGTTACTGAGCTATACTGATGCCCAAATATTCTCTAATCTGACGAGTATTCTCTCATGATCAATCAGCAGGAGCTTTTATCTATTTTTCTATCTCTTATTGAGCGTCAGGAAAGCGAGGTTCTTGACTTTAAACGTGATGCATATAATCTGTCTGAGGAAGCTAATCAACTTGAACTAGTGAAAGATATATTGTGCATGTATAACACTCCTCGTGAGGAGGATGCACATATTGTACTTGGTGTGAAAGAGCATAAAAATCGTCCTAATCAGCTTGTTGGCATAGATCCAAGTACTAATCCTCAGCATTTAGATCAGTCAGATCTCCAGGGACTATTTCTAGAAAAGTTTCGTGTTAAACCTTTTCCGGAATTTAGGATTGAGATCTTGCAATACGAAGGAAAGAGCTTTGGAATCATAACGATTCCTGTGAAAAGAGTTGGCCCCTGCAAAGTAGTCAACGGCAATGGGGAGAAGCTAAAGAGTGGCAGTCACATATATTTTCGGCGAGGAACTTCTAATGATATAACCAGATCACCTGAAGAAACCTACGAAATTATGCGTTGGTTTCAGGATGATCTAGCTCAACCAGTTTTTTTGCAAGCAACATCGCAGTGGGATCAGTTTTTAGAAGCAGCTTGTATTAACATTACCTCTGGTTTTGACCTATCTAGGAAATATATTCTAGTTGTAAGTTCATTCAGGAATGAGAATGTTGAAATGCTGTCTGTTAAGGCAATAACATCTTTGGCAATCCCCTCAGCCCCTTCAATGTAAAGTGCAATTTTGTCTTTTAAATGATTCAGCGCACGGTTTGGGTCTTTGGCATAGAGACGATGCTCTGTGCGAATAATACTTTCTAAAACCCTTGGTTCCTCTCGCTTGAGTCTGTCTAAAAACAAGCGCTGAAGAGATATTGCTAGCACATTCCAACCTTGTCCCTTCAGGTCATCTGTTAGTACCCGAATTTGAGCGCGAAGTTTAAATTCTTCACGGGGGTCATAAAGTAGAATGGCAAATCGGTAGTTCCGCATTGTGCTAATTTTGGGACCACCTTCATCTAGCAAGTCGCTGCGTAGTGCCTGCACCGCAGACATTTGAAGGTCAAGCACAGATCCAATCATGCTTGTTCCTCCCAGTAGCCTCTCGCAGAGAGGATTTGCATCGCCCAAGATTTCAAGTCAACATAATGCCAGCCAAAATCATAAAGATCTCCCATGCGAGTAAATGATAACCCTGGCAAACGACTCAACCGCTGTTCTAAAAAGCTGTCAAATAAGCCAACAGAGTTGAAATAAGGATTACTGAGGAGTGAACCTTCAAAGTATAAATCACGTAAAAAATACAGCCAGTAGGCTAGAGCTTCATCGGTTACCTTGGGATATTTGAGGCTACGCATCCCTGAGTTTTCCGAGCAAAGTCCCGCAGCAGCAGAGGCGGCTATCAAGCCAGTCGCCATGCGAAAGGTTGTTGCAGCAGACCACTCACTTTCAAGCTGCTGAGTTACCCAACGTGCCACTATGTCCCGGTCAATGCCAGAATTAGGTTGTAGACGACGCTGTTCTAAAAAAATACCAGTAAAACTTCGATAGATCGGATCGCTAAGCTGCATATGCCAGTGGCAGATATTTTGGCGAGTTGTGGGATCGTTAGGTCGCCATTGTTTAAGAACTGCTAAGGACATTGGATAGGCTTCAAAGCGATGGCTGAATTCTACTAGGAGGCTGCGAACACGTGCCATGCTTTTACTACCAAACCAACGTTCTTCAAAAGCAACAACTGCGCGTTGTTCTCTAGGTATATCTATCCTTAAGTGTTCCCAGTAGACGCGGCTTTCTTCTAGCGCCAAAGATGTACGTAGCAATCTGGTATGGAATAGACTCACTTCTTTGCCATGAAACATAGATTGAGCTGCTACTGGATGGGGGAGTTGCCGCTGAATTACTTTAGTAGCCATCGCATTTAGCGCTCCTCCAAACGGTAAAATGGCATGGGGTAGCTCTCTACAATTGGCAAAAGTGCAAACGCCAGCTTCTTAGCACATTCGTCTAATGCCTGAAGCATTTCACCAAAAATTTCCCGTCCACTAGGAACCACTTTAAAATCCACGTTTTGGTGCGGAATACTAATAGCCTCCTCGAAGTCAGCTTGAGAGAAAGGTTGAGAGATATCCAGAGAAAAAGGTAAAACTTCGACTTTTGACTTTTGACTTTTAACGAACCCGAAGGGGTTGACCCCGTTCTGCTTGTGGAAAGCTAGTCGTTCTGTCAACTGCTCATCAACGGCAAACCCCCAAAAAAACAGCGTTCTTACAGCATCAGGCTTCGCCATATCTAAGCGCTTACGCCGATCTTGCTGGATTGCCGCCCTAACTCCCACTACCCAGGATATAACGTACCCCCCCCAGTGCGTGACAATGGGTAGGACCATATTCGAGTCTCCTTGAATATGGTGAATTGGTGGGCTTTTATTTTCGCAACTTGGTGATGGTGCAAGATATGAATCTAACCACCTGACGCTTGCACAATCTCAATTGCCGTGTCGTTTGGAATACCGTAGTTCTCTACCCAAGGGTACTGTCCTGGATGAAAACCATCTTGTGGGAACGCAGGATATGCATCTCCTTGAAAATCTTTGTCTTTTTAGGGGTGGTCAGGGTGCGTGCGATCGCACTCCTAAGTAGATGCACTCTGACTTTGCCAAGTTAAAACAGCATCTCATTCGCAGCTTTTATATTCGCGCTCGATTGCGAAGC
>CAZZVG010001109.1:0-2972 GCA_964657295.1 Iningainema sp.
AGAAGAGAGGGGGAGAGAGGGGGAGGGGGAGAGGGGAAGTAGCACTTGAAATATAAAATCACAAATCTAAAATTTCCGCAACGACCTTCAGTGCTAAATTGGCAGACTATATGGGGGTTGCTGTTTGTTGTGTCTGTTTTTTGGTCATTGCATGTAGCTGGTGTATTTCAAGGGGATTTGGTTAATGTTGGGGGTTGGACTCTTGTTTTCCGCTTTCTTGGTGCTGTAGTTTCACCGGATTTGAGTCCAGAATTTCTCCTGCTGACTCTCGATGCGACGTTGAAAACTCTTGCCTATGCAGTCTGTGGTACGTTCTTCTCTGTGGTGATTGGGTTGGTGGGTGGTATTCTCTGTAGTCAGGTATGGTGGGAGGTTTCATACATTCGCTCTCAAACTCCTTGGCTGTTGATGCGAGGTATTTTGGCTATTCCCAGAGCAATTCATGAACTGATTTGGGGATTGTTTTTCGTGAATATTTTTGGACTTGATCCACTGGTGGCGGTGTTGGCGATCGCAATTCCTTTTGGCGTGATCGTCGCTAAGGTATTTTCGGAAATTTTGGATGAAACTCCCCGTCAGCCGTTACTTGCACTCATTAACAGCGGTGTTCCTCCTCTCAACGCTTTTGCCTACAGTTTAATTCCACAAGCTTTCCCCAATCTGCTTTCCTATGGCTTTTACCGCTTAGAGTGTTCTATTCGTTCTGCTGCTGTGTTAGGTATTATCGGCGCTGGTGGATTGGGTTATCAGATTCTTCTCAGTCTTCAATCGCTGCGTTACCAGCAAATGTGGACTTTGATGTTTGCTTTGATGTTGTTAAGTGGCGGCACTGATTTCTTAAGTGCGTTTCTCCGGCAGCGTTTGGATCTTCCCAGTCGATTGGAATTGAATGTTCTCAACTTAAAGCAGCGTCATGAACCAAAACCACGCGATCCACTTGTGAAGCTCTTGTTGTTGAGTGGAGTTGCTTTATTAATATTTTCCTTCTGTTATGTTCAAGCTGATTATACCAAACTTTGGTCACCACGCACTGCTCAACTTTTGGCAAGAGTCATTCAAGATGCTTTTCCGCCACAATGGGTAGATCTCAATCAGTTGTTTGTTCTGTCTACTCAAACTATTGCCATGTCTATCTTGGCAATGACTTTTGCTAGTTTGGGGGGTATTTTGCTTTCTTTTCTTGCTGCAAGGAGAATCGTCCGTGTTGGATTCGTGGAGATTCCAGTTTCTACTCCCTACTCCTTTGACATCATAGTCAAATGTACCCAGATGTTATCTGTCTTCAACCTGGCTCTACCTGCTCGTTTCCTTCTACTTTTCACTCGTGCTGTTCCAGAACCGATTTGGGCGTTAATCTTTCTATTTGTATTGTTTCCGGGGATTTTGCCGGGTGCGATCGCCCTCGGTTTACATAATATGGGCATTGTTGGGCGTTTGATGGCAGAAGTCGTAGAAAATTTAGACGGGCGACCTTTGCGTTCCCTAAAAGCTTTAGGCGCAAGTCATTCCCAAGTTTTCCTCTATGGTGTTTTACCTCTCACTCTCCCACGTTTCCTTGCTTACGTTCTCTATCGTTGGGAGGATTGCACCCGTGCTACACTTATTGTCGGTTTGGTCGGTGCAGGTGGTTTGGGTCGTCTTATGACTGAGCAGCTAAGCAGTTTTGATTACAAAGGTCTACTGGCTACTTTGATAGTTTTTATTGGTCTTACGCTTGGGGTCGATTTCATCAGTGCCTCAGTTCGAGGCAGTTTAAGGTGACTCTGTATGGTAACATCCTTCTGTCATAGCACGTTCTTGGTACTTTGGTCAAGCAGGAATAACTCTGCTGTGTCTAGTGGCTATGTTGCAACCTATTCTGTAGATAGGTCAACTGGTCTGATTACCACTTCAATTACTGCTCAATATGGGGGAAGCGTAGCTGGCGCAGTAGCTGGTGCTATTTCTGATAATGGGACTAAATACGCCTACTTTTCTTCTTCAGCAAATACTGTATAGCGGTTTCTAAAGCCTGTTTGAATTGAAAAAGCTATTGAGTAGATCCTTAGTAGTTCGACTCAATGGCTTTTGATGATTAGACATCTCCGAAAATTAATTATGCGTTCGCCAAAACCCTTATTTCCGGAACTGGAGATATCTATTACAGAGGTTATGATATAGACATGGAGTAAAAAAGTAACTTATGGCAAGAGAAGAACAAATTCTTGAACGCTGGCGAACACTCACGCCTGAAAAACAGCAGCAGGTTTTGGAATTCGTTGATTCACTTCAATCTGAACCAGAATCCGAATACGTTCCACAAACACCCTTAGCTAAGAAACTGTGGGAAATTCGTACTCGAGCCATCGCCTCTGGAATGCGATTGCTTGATGAAGCAGAAATCGAACAAGAGCTTGCAGAACGTCGGGGTGGCTACCATGAGTCGTAAGAAAACTTATATTGACTCTGGTGTACTCATTACCGCCTTTAGAGGAGTTCAATTAGCAAGTATTAGAGCAAACATCATTCTCAATGACGTAAATCGGGAATTTGTGTCTAGTCAATTCGTGAAGCTAGAGGTTTTACCCAAAGCCATTTATCACAATCAGCAAGACGAAGTAGAATTTTACGAAACTTTCTTTGCTGCAGTTAGCCACTGGGCAACAGAATTGGAGCAAATTATGCAAGATGCCTATCAGCTAGCCTGTGCCTATGGTTTAGCTTCGATGGATGCACTTCATGTTGCCGCCGCAATACAAATTAAAGCTGATGAGTTGATTACAACAGAAAAACCCACAAAGCCCATGCACCGAGTTACAGAAATCCAAACTTTATCTATTTAATTTAATAATTTCAGGGGAAGAAGTAATTATGTTGAGCCTTGCATTCCTACTACTTGATAAAGGGACTCAGGCATTTTCATTAAGGAAAGAATCTGTTAACGGGACTTAAACAAAATAAAAAAGAAAAATAGAGTATAATGCTTTACTAGC
>CAZZVG010001110.1:0-2971 GCA_964657295.1 Iningainema sp.
ATTTGATATCGTATTTCGGCAAATCGTAGACTTTATGGAGCCGCCAACTCCAGAAAGGAAAGCACAACTAGCGGATGCTGTCAATATTGTGGGTGCAAAGATGGGCCCTGAAAGGACGGAAGTAGAAACTGATGTCAAGGAACTGGTACGACTGATAGAAGAAATGGGGGCACGAGTTCACAGCGTCATCGCTGGTGATTGTACCTTACAGGAACTCAAGCAAGCACCGAGTGCAGCAGTCAACTGTACCTTATGTTTGGATCTTGGTTATACCATTGGTAAGGCCATGTCAGACAAATTCGGTACTCCCCTGAACTCTACTATCCTTCCCTATGGAATCAGCGCTACAGAAAAATGGCTCCTAGGGGCTGCTAAATATTTAGGCAAGGAAGAACAAGCAAATGCCTTGATGGAAAGGGAATATGCTGCCATCAAGACAGAATTTGAAGAAGCTAAGAAATATATTGAAGGGAAGTTAGCAATTATCGAAGGACATGACGCTATCAAGTGCTTGTCCATTGCCCACATGTTGGAGCGTGATTTCGGGATGCGTGCGGTCATCTATAATTTCCATCCCTGGAGTACGGAAGCACGAGAAACTAGTGTAGACTACTTGTTGGAGACAGGGTTAGACCCAGAAATTCTGATTACCAAAGGGACGCTTGCCTTTGGTAAGTACGAGTCCATGAAACAAACGGAAGATGAACTACTAGATTTTATTGGTGGTCTTGATCAGGAATCAGTTGTATATTTTGGTTCTTCCTTGAGTTTCCCTCATATTCCCGTCGTCGATTTAAATGCTATCTTAAATCGACCCAGATTCGGCTATCGCGGAGCCTTAAAGGTGGCAAAGTGTATTAAAACAGCACTCCAGTATAGCTTTAGACCTCGCAGTGCATTAACCAAGCAGATGGTATTCCCTAAAAATTCAGGGTTAGCATCTGCTCAATCGCTGACAGGAAAATTAGCCCAAGATTTGCCCCACTGTACTGTATATGCAGAGAAGAAACGCGGAAAATGTTTTAACGAGTAACAAGTGAAATTTTGACCAAGTGCCAATATCTTTATTGAATAGGAGGGAAAATGTCTGCTGGACTAACTTTTGAAAATTGTGACCATAGTAAAGACCCAGTTGTTGGCTGTGCCCTTGAAGGTATTGCAACTACGGTTGCTGGCATTAAAGATGTCAGTATTGTGATTCATTCTCCACAAGGTTGCGCGTCCACTGTCGCAGCTGGATATGATACCCATGAGGTTGATTTCACCAAGCGGAAAGTAGGTTGTACTCGTCTTTTTGAGTCAGACATTGTGATGGGAGCGTCTGAGAAACTCAAAGGTATGATTAAAGAGGCGGATCAATCTTTTGATGCTAAGGTGATGTTTGTCGTTGGCACCTGCGCAGCAGATATTATTGGTGAAGATATTCAGGGATTGTGCCATCAGCTTCAGCCAGAGGTCAAAGCTAAACTCGTTCCTTTGCTTGCCGGTGGGTTTAGAGGCAATGCTTACGATGGCTTGAATATGGGTTTAGAGGCTTTACTTCCTTTCATAAAAAAGAGGCCGACCAAGAGAAGGGGCAGGAAGCCGAGGATTGTCAATATTATTGCCCCACAGGCAAATTTGAATCCCACTTGGTGGGCTGATTTGAAATGGGTAACCGATACATTAAAATCTTTAAGGATTAAAGTGCAGACGGTATTTTCCCATAATACCTCATTTGAAGAACTGGAGCAAGCAGGTGAAGCTACCGCTAGTATTCTTCTCAGTCATGATGTTGGGTATAAGTTTGCCCGGAAAATGCAACACACGCATGACATCCCCCTGATTCTTGATGATATACCTTTACCCGTGGGTGTCAAAAACACGACTCGATGGTTGAACGCATTGGCGGCACATTTCAAGATAGAAGAAAAGGTAGAACCCTTGATAAAACAAGGTGAAGAAATGGTTGTCGATACACTTCGCCGACGAGCATTGATGATTATTCCCCGTTATCGTAACTGTAGAGTTGCTGTATCTACTGATGGGACGCTTGGCATTGGACTGGTGAGAATGTTGTTTGAAGAATTGGAGATGATTCCTGAAGTATTATTATTTCGCTCGGCAATGCCGGATTCTCGCTCAATTTTAGAACGAGAAATACACAGCCTTGGTCTTACTCCCCATGTGGCATATTCTGCCGATGGATATCAGATCAAACAGACTTTAGAAGAGTTTGATGTTGATGCTGTGATTGGTTCGGCATGGGAAAAATATATGGCAGAGGAATTGGGAATCAAAATTGCTTTTGATGTATTCAGTCCTACCAACAGAGAAACCTATCTTGACAAGCCATATTTTGGCTATGAAGGAATGATTAATATGATGGAGGTGATTGCAAACGATTGGGAAAGAGCTTTTCGTTCAAAAGAGATTAAGTGGACATAGAGCATTGTTATATCAAGAATATTTTGAAAGGATTTGACCTGTTGTGGTAGTAACTGTGTAAACTACACCTATTTGGAATTGCTCGAAAGCCTGCAACTCAGGCTTTTTTTTATTTTTTTTAAAATTCCGCAAAAATTATTATGTTTTTCTTGTAGAGTCGAAAATTGCTGTATTATTGAGTGATTTTATATCAGCTTTTTGTGTATCGACTCAATAAGTTGGGGTAGTGAAGAAAAATTAGAAGACAGCGCAAGTAAATTGGCAATATGTATGATATACTATATATATAGGGAATCAAAAAGGCGAAAGCATAAAAACTCTTGAATGAGAAATCAGGCAATATCAAAGATATGCTTTTATATCGGTAAATCTAGTTAAGTTTGCAAAAGTTTTTGTAACTGATAAATTGGAATGTATCTGTACACTTCGGAAACTACAAATCATCACAGTTATGGAAAACTATGTAGGCGATCGCTCTCAAGAGCAAGCTAGATTATGGCATGAGAATTATGTTCATTGCCTCAAAACCTATCAAAGCTTGTCT
>CAZZVG010001111.1:0-2968 GCA_964657295.1 Iningainema sp.
TGTGTGGAATCAGGTTGAGAGTATTTATGCTGTCCAAATTGATTTAACACTTAATCAAGCCACTGTAAATGCTGCTGTAACTCGGTTCAGTACTCAGCGTCTAGATGGCTATGACCTGTTTATCCTGGAATCGATGAAACAGGAGTCATTAACCAAGATTATTACCGATGATGGTGATTATGTGACAGTACCAGGAATTCAGATGTTTACTGCTAATCCAGGAGTAATTAGAGCAGCGAGTCGGCAGGGAAAGCTGATAACCAGATGAGTTTGTAATCATTATAGTCAAACCGCCATAGTTTATGTATAGCAGTCGCCAAAGCTGTTAGGACAAGTTGATTGTAGACGCTTGCAACAGCACGATTTGTATATTGATAATTGTCCTAAGCGTCCGGTCCGTTGCTATATAAACCGTGGTGGGATTCGCGATCGCTACTTACGGTTGATAGGTGCCAATCACCACCTTCGTATCTGTGAAATTTGGGGCGCTGCGATCAGTTGGATCGGTTTTGATTCGCGTCTCCCGCACAACTGGCGATCGCTTGGGTAATATCTCAAGGCGAAGATATTGTCCCCATCGTCGGTACTAAACGACGGAAGTATCACCGAAGAGAATTTGGGGGAAGCTTTGATCGCACTGACAAATGCTGATTTAGAAAGACTGGAAAACTCCATTCCACATGATATGGGCGATCGTTATTCCAAAAGATTGATGGCTAATGTTTACACCTGCTAAAGGGGCTTTCAACTTTATTTCTTGTAAGTTTTATAGCGATCCTAAATCATTTGAGAGAAACGTGATATCCGGCAATTTGTAGACATCTGCGTAGGATTGCTATATTTCCTTATTTTTCACTTTGCATATACAAAATACATCTTGTCTTGTCACTTTGCATCAATCTAAAGTTAGAGTTAATAGGGATCATAAATCTTATCTTAATATAGTAGACTTTTTCTCAACTTTAAGTTTAAAATACGGTTAGTCAATAGTATTTATGATTTACTATGGAACTTATCCAAAAGCTTACTCAAAAGTCGAGCGTAGCAGTACGCACAAACCTAGAGCAGTTACGGCAGGATCTGTCTGTTGACTTTAAACAAGTCATGTTTAAAAAACTTAGAGGCGGATTGTTTCTAGTACTGGGGTATTTACTGTCACCTTTATGCTGGTGGAATGACTTATTATTCAATCTGCCGATCGCTTATTTCTTTGGGTATGTATGTAGCTTGCTAGCGCCCCAGTTATTCTTACCTTGTGCGATCGCTGGTTATTGGCTTTCTAACATTATAGGAATTCTCATGATGCAAGTAGGGGCTGTGGATGTTTTGCGAAACCAACCTGAAGAGCGCAATCTGAAAAAAGATTTATTTAATGGCTTCGTTTCCTCAACTATTTATACTATTGTCATTCTGACCTTAATTCAATTTAAGATCATTGACACTCCAATACTATCCTCTTTAACTGGTAGTTGAACAGGAATGTTCAGCAAAGTCCCTACTGATGATGATAAAATTGTGTACTTTTTATCTACGTCTTTTCTCAGGCTTCAATTAGGATTGCGATAGTAGCTTAATGCTTACTTATTATAAGCTTTGAGGAATTCACTCAAATCCAAATATCTTTGCTCACCATTCCCAACAATGAGTGGTAGCGCTCCATTCCACTTTTCTATTGCTTGCCTTTGCAGTAACTCTGGAGTTAGACTGTCCTGAAGCAATCTTTGTGCGGCTGCATCACCTGTTGCTAAATTCACAGTTGCCTCAGCCTGTTTTGAAGCCTTAAGTGCCATAAACCCTGCTCGTTTTGCTTCCTGTTCGGCGACCTGTTTTGCCTCTACCGCCTCGCCAAAACGTTCTGAGAAGTGGACGTGTACTAAGGAAATATCATCAACGGCAATGTGATAGTTTACTAGTCGTGTCGTCAAGGCATTGTCCACTTCTGCTTTCACGTCTCCTCTATTGGTAATAATTTCTTCAGCAGTGTATTCTGCCATGACTGCCTTAAGGACTTCTTCAACTGCTGGATTGATAATTCGTTCAACAGCGTCTTTTTCATCTCCAATTTGTTGAAAAATGGCATTTGCTTGTTCTGGAATAATATGCCAGTTGAGTGCGACATCTGCAAAAACATCTTGTAAATCCTTTGATGATGCCTCAGCTGAGATATCCTGCTTTTGTACGCGGACACTCAATTTTTTTACAGTATTGACAGCAGGAATAATGACATGAATTCCTTCTCCTAAGATCTGGTTTTGGACTTGACCAAATTTCATCAATACACCGCGTTCCCCAGCGTTAACAATGACAAAAGGAGTGAGGAATATAGTTATCAGGCAGAAAAGCGCGGTTACTTTACCAGCATTATTAAAAGCTTTAATTTTTTTCATTTGCTCTTCGGGATCTTAAACCCGAGTTTTTTTTCGCTACTAGCAGTGCTCAGCATACTTCTATTTTCTAGCACTGTGCGTTCTTTTTTAATCTTTGCTTACTTTTTTTATAAATAAATAATGGTGCTTTAATCCACATAGTCCTGAGTCCAATAGTCAGAGTATCGAACTCAGGACTATGTGTAGTGAGTTCTGCACCGTCAACTCAAGAATTGACGTGCCAGGAAAAAGCTAGAAATTGATTTGGCATCGACTGGCTCACCTTCTTTGATGGCTTTTTCCAACTGTTCGGGAGTGAAAAGAACTGTCTCGATGTCTTCATCCTCATCTTGAGTGAGTTGCACTTCCAGCTTTTCCAAATCTTGTGCTATGTAAGCATAGATAATTTCATCAGAATAGCCGGGTGCGAGGAAAAACTCTCCTAATTTTTGCCACTTGTGGGCGCGATAGCCAATTTCTTCTTGAATCTCACGTTGAATCGTTTCCAATGGTTCTTCATTTGGTTCTAATGTGCCCGCCGGAAACTCCAACACTCTTCCTTGGACGGCAAAACGATATTGACGCACGAGCACAAGTTGACC
>CAZZVG010001112.1:0-2966 GCA_964657295.1 Iningainema sp.
ACTTTTTACTTTTTACTTTTTAACTGATTTTCAGAATCTTTATGACGACTGAGCAAACTTCAATTTACCATAAAGATAATACTTCAATAAAATTTGATGGTTTCCCCGAACACACTCTCACCCGATATTATTGTTGCTGGCTTTCATGCGCTATCTGACCCTCTGCGGGTTCAAATCTTAGAACTGCTACGCTTTCAGGAGCTATGCGTGTGTGACCTGTGCGAACACCTGGGAACTACCCAGTCAAAACTGTCTTTTCACCTCAAAACCCTGAAGTCAGCAGGTTTAGTTCGCTCCCGCCAGGAAGGACGTTGGATTTACTACAGCCTTAACTTGGCTCAGTTTGTTGTTTTAGAGCAGTACCTAGCAGAGTTCCGCCGTTTTAGCCCGATATTGCCTGCTCGTCCCTGCCAAGACGAACCTTAATGTACATATATCTGAAGTCAATATTCGGCTTGACAAATCAATTTTTTTTGAAGTAATATAAAAGCATCAATTTTTTTTGAAATGACAGTGTTCTCAAGATGCTGCTGGCGCATGAGATGAAATTAATAGATTTCACTGCCTAACGAGTGTGATGCATTGATGGCAAGTGGTAAGTGGAATGAGTGATGAAGACAAAAACTATTTCCAAGCAGCTTTCTTTTCTTGACCGCTTCCTAACCTTGTGGATTTTTCTGGCAATGGCTGTCGGGGTTAGCTTAGGCTATTTTATACCTGGAGTCGAAGCATTTATCCAACAATTCCAAGTTGGAACGACCAACATTCCAATTGCTATCGGCTTAATTCTGATGATGTATCCCCCTCTGGCAAAGGTGCGGTACGAGGAATTAGGTGATGTCTTTCGTAACGGCAAAATTCTCGGTATATCCCTGCTTCAGAATTGGATTATCGGACCGATTCTGATGTTTCTATTGGCAATTACCTTTCTGCGGGGCTACCCAGAATACATGGTGGGAGTGATATTAATCGGATTAGCCCGGTGTATTGCGATGGTTGTCGTTTGGAGTGACTTAGCGCGAGGGAATAGTGAGTATACGGCTGGGCTAGTTGCTTTCAACAGCATCTTTCAGGTCATCTTCTACAGTCCCTATGCGTGGCTTTTCATCAGCGTACTGCCACCACTATTTGGATTGAAAGGCAGTGTCGTCAATGTGAGCATTGCCGAGATTGCTCAGAGTGTGTTCATTTATCTGGGGATTCCCTTTCTAGCCGGATATTTCACTCGATTTTTTCTAGTGAAAGCGCAGAGCAAACGCTGGTATCACGAAGAATTTATACCTAAAATTAGCCCCATCACACTGATAGCTTTGCTGTTTACAATTGTGGTGATGTTCAGCTTGAAAGGGCAATTGATTGTTCAGATTCCCCTGGATGTTGTTCGGATTGCCATTCCACTGATCGTCTACTTTGTCGTGATGTTTTTGGTCAGCTTCTACATGGCATGGCGCATCAAGACAGACTATTCTAGAGCTGCTAGTGTCGCGTTTACCGCCGCAGGTAATAATTTTGAATTGGCGATCGCCGTTGCCGTTGCCGTATTTGGGATTAATTCGGGTGTAGCGTTTGCTGCCGTCGTCGGGCCCTTAGTGGAAGTGCCAGTACTGATTAGTTTGGTTAACGTGGCGTTTTGGCTCCAGAGACGCTATTTCTAGTTGTGGTCTTATTAAGATTAACAAAGAATTTATACCATGAAACGTGTAATGTTTGTCTGCAAAAAGAATTCTGCCCGTTCCCAAATGGCGGAAGGCTTTGCCAAAACACTCGGCAAAGGAAAGATTGAAGTCACTAGTTCCGGACTAGAAGCGAGTCAAGTTAGACCAGAGGCGATCGCTGCTATGATTGAAGTTGGCATCGACATTAGCGATCAATACTCCAAACCCCTCAGCGACTTCAAAGCGGAAGACTTTGATGCAGTGATTTCTCTGTGTGGTTGTGGCGTGAATTTACCGTCAGAGTGGGTTGTGCGGGATGTATTTGAAGACTGGCAACTAGATGATCCGGCTCTTCAACCAGAAATTTTCCCCAAAGTACGCGATGAAATCAAAGATCGAGTTGTTCGACTGATTGAGTCTTTCAATGAGGAATTTCTATCAAGTCCGTCCAATCACCCATAATACAAGAAACTCCTCCCCAATCCCGAGAAGTCCTCATTTGTAACGCGAAGGATTTGGGTGCGTTTCTAGTTCTTAGTTAAAATGATTCTGTATGGAACAGATCTGTGGCAATCCTACGTCATAATGCAAGTGTAAAGGGGTAGAGCCATGAACGGTATCAAGCAAACAATCGCCATCCTGGCTATCACAACTGTACTGGGTGCAATACCTGCTACTGTAAATGCAAAGACATCACAAACGCTCATCCAACAGAGGAATTTTCAGGACTACTACAATCAGGGTTTGCAAAAGCTAAAGCAAGGCAACTTCAACGAAGCGATCGCGGCTTTTGACTCGGTAGTGCGGCTCAATCCCAAACATTACGAAGGCTACTGCCTCCGGGGTTTGGCTAAATCTCAATTAGGAGACTTCAAATCAGCCATTGCTGACTTTAACTCGGCGCTGCGGCTTAATCCCAACCATGCAGAGGCTTACAACAGTCGAGGGACTGACTATGCTGAACTGGGGAGTATTCAAGCAGCCATTGCCGACTTTAACCAAACACTCAGAATCGATCCGAAGTTTGTAGATGCCTACTACAATTTGGGACTTGCCAATTATAAACTCGGAAATCATAATTTAGCGGTAGCAAACTTTAGCTCCGCAATCAGTCTCAATCCCAACCTAGCTGATGCCTATGGTAACCGGGCACTTGCTCTATATGCTGTAAAAGCTCCGAGCCGTGCTATTGTTGACCTTCAACAAGCCGCAAGACTCTTTCTTCAGCAAGGTAATACGCAAGGTTATCAAAAAGTACAAAGCATACTTCAGCAGATTAAGCAGTAGCTAGTACAACAAGGCAAAAGTAAA
>CAZZVG010001113.1:0-2965 GCA_964657295.1 Iningainema sp.
TTAAAATTTAGCTGCAGGAGTAGGGGAGGCGCGGACACAGGAAGTAGGAGTTGTTATTATCTTGCCCTACGTTCCTCTCCCCCTCACCGTACTCCCTACTCCCCTAAAGTTTGAGGTTATTAGACAATCATTCTTTCTAAGGCTGATAGATCGGGAATACAAATGACTTCCGGCTCTCGTTTAATCAACTCTTTTTTTTCTAGTCTTGTCAACACTCGTGTGACTGTTTCCCGTGCTAGTCCACTCAAACTACTTAATTCCCGGTGAGGTAGATTGGGAATTTCCGTTCCTTGTTGCCCTTTTTTTCCTTGTCCCTCTGCCAAAAATAATAACGTATCTGCTACTCGTGATTGACTGTCAGATTCCCGCAATCGCAGTCGCCGATTAACTTGCCGCAAGCGTCGCGCCATCAGTTGCGCCAATCGGACTCCTGCCATGGGTTCTGTATGAAGTAATTTAACAAAATCCTGCGATGGCATACTACCAATGACTGTAACAGTTAGAGTGATCACATCGGTGGAACGAGGGACTTCATCGAGTGCTGCCATTTCGCCAAACAATTCTCCCTTGCCAAGAATATTCAGCGTCACCTCTTTGCCTTCTAGATTATAAGTACGAATTTTTACCCATCCATCCATAATAAAATAGACAGAACCGCCCCAGTCATTTTCCAGTAGGATGACTTGATTAGCTGGGTGCGTACGGGTTACAAGATGAGTTAATGCTGATTCCACAACAGCTTCTGGCAAGCCTTGAAAAAAGGTAGTCGAGATCTTCCAGGGGGGATTTATAGGTGTCTGCAAGCTATATCGATCTTCCATTACAAAATATTTTTATTACAGCCGCAATATACATAACAAACAAAACCGTGATCTTAAGCCTAAGCTATCAAAGCACAGTTTGTTTCAAAGATAAAACTAAACTATGGGTTCTTGGCAACTTTTGGTGATCTTTAGTTGGGGCAAGGCAGAAGGCAGAGGGCAGAGGGCAGAAGGTGAAAGAAGGAAAATGTCCAAAATCTTTATCGAACAAGGATTTCAAAACTTCTGCCTTCTGCCTCCTGCCCTCTGCCTTAAAACGAGTTTCCGTGTTGATCACCAAAATCTGACAAGAACCAAACTATGCTACACAATAAAACGATTATGGACGTTTGTTTTTTCAGAATTGTCTTTACTTTTAGGTTTAAACTGGGTAAAACTTAGCTATCAAAGCCCTGTATAGCCTGCGATCGCCTTGCAGCACGGCAAAAAAAAGTACTTAGTAACGTGGGCAAACAATATCAATGATACTCAAGCCGATTAATTTTTGCTAACCTATTATTTTTATGTATTTTCACTTTTAAACGCCCATCAACTAACCTGACTGTTCAAGAATCTTGAACAGTCAGAAGCTGTCAGGGTGTAAGCAGGGAAAAATTTTTCCCTTATACCCCCTTTCCAACATAGTTTTAAGACAATCAAAACTCAGGTTACGGATTAACAATTTTCTCGCTTGCAGTTTAACAATGCACAAATTGGCACTTCCAATCATAAAAGACGTGAGATACTTGGGCTAACCATGAGGTTGGGGCTTGCTAATTCCTAAAAGCCAATTACCAGACGCTCTTCCAATGTAACAGCCTTACTAAATCCCGTATTAAAAATAAAAGGTAAAAGAAAGTGACTTCCCGCGCAACTGAAATTCAAACACTGATTGCAGATATTGATAACTTGCTTACCAACAAAGGTAAGCTTTTGCCCAGAGTTCTCTCAAATCAAGATCGAGAACCAAGACAAGTCTTGCAACGAATTCGTGACTTCCTTACCAGGTTAACGGAAAGTGAGGCTCAAGCAAATACAAACAACCTGCGTAATCAACAGCCACAAATATCGCCCTTGTTGTCCAGATTTACCGAAGGAGATCGCCCATCTTTATCACAGCAGAATCAACCTAACCAAGAAGAGAATACTTTTGTCGCATTCCAAAATACATCTTCGGCATTGCTAACACCGTTGCATGCCGAATTACAAGCCCTATTGCAAGAACGGGCAACTCTGGTGCAGGAAATTCGCCAACTTGAGCAAAAACGACTACAAAACTACTCTTTGGCTCAGCAGTTGGAAAACCAAGAGAAGATAATTTCGGAATTTTTGCAGGCGATCGTCAGCCGCTTATCCCCATCCAATACATATACAACAGAAACACCCCTTCTGACAACAGAAACTCACAAAGGCAATTCTCAATTACCACCCTCCTTGGAGCAAGGATTGCTAGACTCACCAGATCAGATGGAAAGGTTAACACAGCTGAGTTTGGAGTTGGATCAACGGTTACTAGCACTAGATGGAACTGTCAATTTTGTCTTTGAAGCACTACAGCGAAATGTTCACACTTACCACGATTCCTTATCTCAAGGACTGGCAAGAATGCATAGCAAAGGAGTGCAAGGTGAACAGTTGTTGGCAAGTCTGGTTGACAATTTGATGGAGCAGTCGCAGCAACAAGTCTCATCCACAAATATACTGCCTCAAGAGGTAAAAGACGAAACATTACATCTACCCTTGACAACAGGAGCAGATAGGGAAACGGTTTCTACAAGTCATGAGTTAGCTTTACCAATAGATGAAGCTCAACAGAATACTGGTAGTACATCGCTTTCGCAACTCAGCCAAGATACGCAAGAAACTATTGAATTTCAGCAGGATGATTCTGATTTAATTGATGATGAAGTAGACTATTTGTACGCTAGTTTGTTTGGTAGTGACAATTTAACGCACTCGAGTGAGAACACATTAGAAATAAAGAACGATGTAGTAACTAGTATTCCAGGTGATCTAATTATAGCTCCCACCGTCTCTCGTACAACACTTACAAATTCTGAACAATCACCAGTTGCTTCGGAAACAAAAGACACAGTTACAAACGACTTGTCTGTACCTACTTCTAACATCCCGGAACAATCACCAGTTGCTTCGGAAACAAAAGA
>CAZZVG010001114.1:0-2961 GCA_964657295.1 Iningainema sp.
GCGCTTCAGCGCTCTTAACACTCAACAGAGCGCTAAAGCGCAACTACAAACCTATTCCCAATTTCTTATCTTTCAATTTCTGTGAAATGCCTTTCCGTTTTTGGTGTCTCCAATACTTGATAATAAAGCATTCCTGCTAATAAAGCTCCCAGAATTGGTGCTAGCCAAAATAGCCACAATTGCTCGATTGCCCAACCTCCAATAAAAATGGCAGGACCGAGACTGCGGGCAGGATTTACTGATGTATTAGTAACAGGAATGCTAATCAAGTGAATCAGTGTTAATCCCAAACCGATCGCCACTGGAGCAAAACCTATAGGCGCACGGCGATCAGTAGCACCGAGGATAATCATCAAAAACATGAAACTGAGAACTAACTCGACAATGAAACAAGCGAGTAAAGAATAACCACCAGGAGAATGATCGGTCCCAAACCCATTAGTTGCTAATGGATTTGAGCCAATAAGTCTGAATCCTGGCTTACCGGAGGCTACTAAATAGAGAATTCCTGCAGCTACTATTGCTCCAAATACCTGAGCGCCAATATACACGAAAAGCTCTGAAGCAGGAAAACGCTTTGCCGCCCAAAGACCAATAGAAACTGCTGGGTTAAGATGACAGCCGGAAATATGACCGATCGCATAAGCCATCGTCAATACTGTTAAACCAAACGCTAAGGAAACACCAACTAATCCAATACCTAGAGGGAACCGTGTATTCTCAGCAACTTTTGCACCAGTTGTTGTGAACGCTGCGGCTAATACTGCACTGCCACAACCACCAAACACTAGCCAAAAAGTTCCGATAAACTCTGCTAGGCAACGCTTAAACAGTGACATTTTATTAGCTCTAACAACATATAATAAGTTCTAAAAAAAGTTTATCAATTATTCTTATTTTTTCTAATTTTGCTCTGAATATTTTAATTATATTTGTTGTTGATTAACCTAATAATTAATCAAAAATGTTCAGTTTCTACTGATATGAAAAACAAGATACCCGACTTCTTTAAGAAGTCGGGTATCTGAGTTTTGTTTGCATCATGAAAGTGCTAATCAGCATTTTCAGCAACCAACTCCATCAACGCTTTTGCCAAATACTCGTACTGCTCCAAGTCATTGTAAATCTGAGCCGATACCCGCACCAGCAGCCGAGGTGTTTCTTGCCAGGGAACAATCGGCACTTCAATCCCAAACCGATCAAACAACTCATCATGTATAGACATAAAATTGCGGTTTTCTAAAGCAACAGGGAGTGGTACAACTGCCATTGAACCGATCATCTCATCTGGACACGGTACTGTGACTCCTAGTGCGGCACAAAGTCGCTGCCTTGCCGCTAACGCTAACTGATGATTTCGCTGCATCAACTCCGCCCACCCACCAGGTAATAGCGAACCCATAAAGGCGATCGCTTCTGGAACGCACATATATGCTGTAGGATCGTCTGTTCCCATCCAATCAAATTCCAACTGAAAGCGTGTTTTATCAGTTCGTGTTGAGTTTGCGCCGTGGCTAATTGTTAATGGACGAATTTCTGACTGTTTATCTCGGCGCACGTACAAAAATCCTGCTCCCTTCGGCGCACACAGCCACTTGTGACAATTTCCCGTATAATAAGTTGCACCAATTTCTCGTAAATTTAAGGATAACATTCCCAGCGCATGAGCACCATCTACAAGTGTATCGACACCGCGTTTTTGCAACTCCTGCACCAATAGTTGAAGAGGGAAGATTAATCCTGTCTGGCTGGTAATATGATCTAAAAGTACCAATCGAGTCTTTGAGGAAACTTGTTCTAACACGGCCTCTACGACTTGCTGTGGTGAGGTGATGGGGAAAGGAATTTTTGCCACCACAACTCTTACACTCGTGCGACTGGCAATGAAGTCAAGTGCATTGCGGCAAGCGTTGTACTCGTGGTTAGTCGTGACTATTTCGTCGTCTTGTAAGAACGAGAGGGAACGCAACACCGAATTCACGCCTGTCGTCGCATTTGGAACAAATACGATTTCTTCAAAACTGGCACCGATGAAAGCTGCTAATTTACTTCTAGCATCGTCCAGCAACCCTTCCCACTCCCTGCCAAAAAAACGTAGGGGTTCTTCTTCTAAGCGCGTCCGTAGGCATTGTTGGGCTTCTAGTACTGCTCGAGGACAAGCACCAAATGACCCGTGATTAAGAAATGTTACAGTCGGGTCTAGCAGCCAAAGCTTACCCCAGTCAGTTGTTGAGTTGAGCGGGAGGACAACTTTTGACATAATATTCACGGATTTCATCTTTATAGATTTTAGTCCAGATAAGACGCGACTTTTCTAATGCGGCAGAGCAGTCCGAGGTTCTGGAGCAAATTCTAGAGAACTCGCGGGTCATGCCTAAAGGCTGCTTACACCTCTACACAATCTAAAATTGTTTAACTCCCCAGGCTGGATTCGAACCAGCGACCAATCGATTAACAGTCGATCGCTCTACCACTGAGCTACTGAGGATCACGATTACTTATAATAAGGGTAAGTCATCTGAATAGCAAGTACTTTAGAAAAAATTTTTCAACTTTTTTTTCTGACGCTCAAGCTTTATAATATAAATAGCGCTAGTTTACACAGTTTAAAGCTACTCTGAACTAACGACAGAGAAGCTCTACGTGCTAAAATCTAGATTGAGCAACTTATTTCAATCCCATTCGCAATTCGGCTAGGCGTTGCCGCGCCTTGTCATTAATGGAATTAGCTAAAAATCTGCTCTTAGATTGTCTCCTTTGCTGGTATTTATTCCGTGCCCGACAACTACTAGCTTGAACGTCGTAGCACAATTGGAGCGCAGAAATCCATTCAGCCCCGTACCCATGTACGGTCAACTGCTGCGCCCGGTCTGATGTGGCAACAAGGACTCGGGAAATGAGAGATTGAGCTATTTGAGACCTTGACGATGCACAAAACTTTTCAATATATGTGTCGGCTGT
>CAZZVG010001115.1:0-2960 GCA_964657295.1 Iningainema sp.
AGAGTGGGGGAATAATTTCTCTCTCAAGATAGGTTATTACAGCTAGCTGTCCACTTATCATCCCCCACTCTCCCCCTCTCCCCCCCTCTCTTCTACCGTTGCTCAATGGGTGTATAAGGAAAGTCTTGGCGACCGTTATAAACTTGGGTAGGACGAAAAATCCGGTTTTCGGCGAGTTGTTCTTTCCAGTGAGCCAGCCAACCAGCGACACGAGCGATCGCAAATACTGGTGTAAATAAGTCTATGGGAATGCCCAATTTTTTGTACACCAACCCTGAATAAAAGTCAACATTAGGATAAATCCCTTTGTGACCGAGTTTTTCCTCTACCACCCGCTCTATCTCTTGAGCAATATCATAGTATTTGTCGTGCCCAAACTTCGCGAATAGCTGTTCTGCTAGGTTTTGCAAAATGGTGGCGCGTGGATCTTTCACCTTGTACACGCGATGCCCAAAACCCATAATCCTAGCTTTGTTTGCCAGACAATTCTCCACAAAGGGACGGACATTTTCCATTGAGCCAATGTCTTCGAGCATCTGAATAACTTCTTCATTAGCTCCGCCATGCAAGGTTCCTCCCAAGGTTCCCACAGCGCTTGCAACGACGGCGTAAGGATCTGTCAGAGTGGAAGCCGTCACCCTAGCACTAAAGGTGGAGGCATTCATTGTATGTTCGGCATGAAGTATCAGGCAGACATCAATAATTCGCGCTGCTAGTGGATCTGGTTCTTCCTCACTCAGCATATACAAAAAGTTTGCAGCGTAGTCCAAATCATCACGAGGACGTACTGGATCATTGCCTTTTCGCATTAGCTGGAATGCCGCTACCATTGTTGGAATTGTCGCTAATAGCCGAACAACAGCATCTCGAATGTATATGGGGTTGTGTAAGTCGCGGCGGGAGTAGAACAAGCCTAATGCAGCAGCAGAGGCTTGCAAGGCATCCATCGGATGCCCGCTTTCGGGAAAGCATTTCATCATATCCCGAATCCGGTATTTTATCCGTCTGTGGTAGAGAACTTCACGTTCAAAAACTGCTAGTTCCTCTTTTTTGGGTAACTCACCCCAAATCAAAAGATAAGCAGTTTCTAAAAATGTACTTTTTGAAGCCAGTTCTTCAATCCGGATGCCACGATATTCTAGTATTCCGTTTTGTCCATCAACATTGCTAATACTGGATTCGGCGGCGGGAATGCCCTCCAAACCAGGCTTGAATTCGCACACCATCATGGCAACACCATTTGCTTTTAGAAAGATTTGCTTTGGTAAACTTCCCAGAAATCATCACCATAACAGTATCCGTTTTAACATTAATTCTTTCGTCAAGGACGAAAACTGTTAAAGCAAGTACTTGGGCGGCGTCAACCAAAACATCTGACTGCGACCCAAGGGAGATCCTTCTTGTGGTAGTTTTAATCCAATCATACCTGCTTTTTTCAAGACTAAACCTGCTTTGGCTTGACCCCAAACAAGAATTTCTGCCCAATAGCCTAGATCTGGCTCGTGTCCCACCAGTGCTAGTTGGGTTTGAGGTGAATATTTTCTTGGCTCTAACCAGTTCACAACCCAATTGTGAATATCGCCATCCGGCGCGAGGTGGATACATTCCTCCATCTGCGAAACAAGTCCGTTTGCCAAGAAGATTTCCGTCGTTTGGCGGGCACGTACTAAGGGACTAGTCGCAATGAAATCAAAGTGCAAACCCAGCTTTTTCAGTTGCTGAACAACTTTTTCAGTTTTTTGTCGTCCTTCTTTTGTTAGATTCCGTTGCTCGTCTTCAATATGAGATTGTTTCTCCTCAGCTATTCCATGACGAATTAAGTAAAGTTCCATTAAGAGTTGTTGTTGGTTGTTCGTAGTTAAAAAGTGCCACTAACCACTATCTACTGTCACTCTATGGGGTGATCCTTGGGATTCACCAACTTCAGTAGTTTTTGCTTGATTTGGGCATCGAAAACTTCCCATTTCATTTTCGCGTAAGCAGGATTTTCGTTCTCTCCAGATAAGAAACCTATCGGAATTTCAAATCCCCCTGCACAAGTCCTACCACCTCCAAAAAAGCGTCCACTGCTATCTTGTCCAAAGGCTTCTTTAATGAACTCATCAGGGTCAAGGGTAAGTTTACTTGTTCTTAAGGAGCCGATCGCCACTTCCAGTTCTTCATCTTCATCGTGAACAATGCCATAAACCACGGCAGTGTGTACGTTGTCTTCTGTGACGAGAAAATCTGCAGCTTGGGGGATAGCGTCGCGATCGTCGTATCGTAGGTAGCCGACACCAGCGAGTGAGAAGTTATTTTGCACGATCCGGTTTTTCAGCGATCGCTCGATTACGTCCATAACTCGTTTGGAGCGAGTTGCTTGTAATACCGCGTTTAGCAGTTGGGAGTCGTAAAATCTACTGAGATATGCTGCTGCCATAAAATCCTCTTCCTGGGCTTGCATCAACCTGTTTGTGTCTGAACGCAAGCCATGCATTAAGGCAGTAGCACATTTCACGTGCTGAGAAATGCTACTATCTAACGTCAGTAAACCCGCTTGTAGGTACTGAGTAAAAATTGTAGCTGTTGCTCGTGCAGAAGGACGAATATCAACAAACTCTGAAGTGATATCTCCCTGTAAATTGTGATGGTCAATCACCACTAACAGAGGAATTCTCGCTTCTTGTACCGCAGTGAGCAGCCCAGAAGTCGTTCCTTGGTTATCAATTAACACGAAACCATGATATAAGGACAAGTCTTTGCTTTTCAAAGTTTGCGTCGTCCAACGCTGGACTGGTAAACTCGTCAGTCTTACCAAGGCAATATTTTCTTGATGGCTGAGAGCGCCAGCATAAATGATGTCACACTTGATATCATATTGCTGAGCAATTAATTGATATGTCCAAGCACAAGACAAAGCATCAGGATCTGGAAAATCTTGCAGGATAACCAGTTGACGCTCTTGTCGATGTCCTGACAAC
>CAZZVG010001116.1:0-2960 GCA_964657295.1 Iningainema sp.
CATCTCTCTCCCTTGCCTAATTCCCAATCCCCAAATCAAACACACACTTGCGATCGGGTGAGCGCTGCACAAGTTAAACCTATGTTATCTTAAGTATAGTTAAGTATTTTAAGATTATGCCAAAGATAACAAGCCAAGAAGCGAGTGACTTGCTAGGTGTGCATCCTGACACCATGAGGAGATGGGAGAGTTCCGGGAAGATAACGCTACTAACGAACAGCGCTTCTGACATCGCAGGTATGATGTAGCCAAGCTACTGGGCACGGTAGAGAAAGACGGGAAGACCATCTGCTACGCACGTGTCAGTACCAGACCACAGAAAGAGGACTGGCAGCGACAAGCGTTAGTACTAGCAGGACACTGCGTGCATGCAAGGCTACTCATATGAGGTCATCAGTGACATCGGGTCAGGAATCAATTACAACAAACGTGGATTAACGAAATTGATTAAGCTGCTGCTGTCAGGAGAAATAAGGCGACTAGTGATTACCAACAAAGACCAAGGCATCTTTACGTTCGATGCTTCCCCCGAAAAATGCCGCGTTTACTTAGGTTTGGGGCTGAGCTAGTTTTCTCTTTATGCGAACAATTAAACGTTGAGGTTGTTATTCTTAACCACGACGTTAATAGCTCGCCTGAGCAAGAATTGGTGCAAGATGTCCTAGAGGTAATAACAGTGTTTTCGCCAAGACTGTATGGACTACGTAGTCACCAGAATAAAGCAATATTTGAGGAGCTAGAAAAAAGTGCCAAAAAAATTGTATAAACTTACGTATTTGAAGACAAAAGTACTGTATCATAGAAATATACAGAGGAAAAATAAAGGAGGTGATTAGCTTGTCCGTGGTAACAATTCAATCATTAGCAGGAAATTCTCAAAAGACGCCTGAAAATAAGAACGCGCTGGAATACTTAGAGGAATATGGAGCGATATTCGGGCAAGCGATACGCAAGGGATATTCAGAAAGAAACAAGATCGGCAAGACTGACAAAAAGTCGCGCGAGCTTGAATCTTTTATCTGTAAGCAGTTAGAAGAAAAGTATAAGCTATCGGCATCAGAAGCAAGGAATGCTTACAACAAGTCATCTGCTGCTTATGACTCTCAGTCGGAGTTAGTTGACCTCTACATAGATGAGTCTTTTGACCGAATCAGGGAGCTGAGAAGGACTATAAAGAAGCTGGAGTTTAAGCTCAAAAAAGCGCAAGATTCAGGACAAACATCAACTGCCAGTAGCCTGACCAAGAAGATTCACTATAAGCAGCAAAAGATAAACAAGGTTGATGCAAAGATAGCACGGCTGAAAAAGTCAAGAGATGAAGGCAAATTCAGCATAACTTTTGGCTCTGCAAGACTGTTTGAAAAGCAGTACAGACTAGAAGAAAACAACTACACAAGCCATGAAGAATGGCTAAAAGACTGGAAAGAGTCTCGCTCGGCACGTTCATTCTTTATAGGCTCCAAGAACTACCAAGGCGGCAATCAATTAGTCAGGTATGACGTTGAGAAGCGCACCCTGACAATCACTGTTACGCCAAACCTTAGAGAGAAATACGGCAATACTGTAACCCTGCATCATATTAATTTTCGCCACGGGGAAGAGTGGTTAAAAGCAGCAATAGAGCCAGTACGCCGTACATCAACTCGTGTCAAGAAAAAGAACGCTTCGCCTTTAGGGGTTGTAGAAGATTTAGAGCGTACAGAGCAATCAGAATTCGTAGCAGCACAACCGAAGAAACTACAGAAAGTAGAATCGCGACGAAATGGCAGCACACTGCCTGTTACTTACGAAATTGTTCGTCGAGACGGCAATGTCTACATTAATGCAATCATAGAGACACTAGACCCAATTGTCACTACAAGTATAGAGAATGGAACGCTTGGAATAGACTTTAATCCTGGTAGCATTGATTGGACTTTGATAGACCGACATGGTAATTTGAAGCGCCACGGTTCTATTAAAACAAATGTTCAGGACAAGCGCTCCTCACAGACCAAAGACATTATTGGTAAAGCTGTGTCTCTTGTGGTCAGAGTCGCACTCAAGTATAACGTTCCTGTCGTTATTGAAGACTTAGATTTTGCCCAAAAGAAAGCATCCATGAAGGAAAAAGGTGCTAAGTATGCACGGATGCTCTCTAACATGGCGTACTCTCAGTTCACTCAGATAATTGAATCTAAATGCTTAAAATCTGGGATAGAACTCATCAAAATTCACCCTGCCTATACGAGCGTGATTGGTGTCACCAAGTATATGGCAGTTTACGGTCTTAACTCTGGTTGTGCCGCAGCGTTGGTAATAGCTCGGCGTGGTCAAGGTAGGATTGAAAAATTACCCGTAACCCTTGCATCTTACTTCAGAAAGCCAGCGGACATGCTGAAGTCGGGTGCTTGGGCAAAGGTAGCTAAGAAGATAAATATTTGTGGCGGTTTTAATCGCCACAACTTTTATGCTCTTGGTATCAAACAGGCACGGACTAACAGTCCGTTGAACAGCAAGCTACGGCAAACAACAGCCTCTCGTAGGCGACTAGACACTGTTCAGGTCTTAGTGACCCCTCATATCGGTCAAAAACCCCGCGCTACTGGGTTCCCTGTCCTTAAGGGCTTAAATCCTTAAGTTTGCCCAGGTTTAAAGTAGCGCGACAACGCACCCTACTTAATATTTTGTTTATAAATAGCCTCTAAGAACTGAATCCTTTTTTCAATCAACAACCACAAACACCTCCATGACCTTACCAACCACCAATCTCGGGAAAACTGGATTGACCGTTTCGCGCCTTTGTCTCGGCACCATGACCTTCGGATTGCAGACCAACGAAGAAACTTCCAAGGACATCCTCGACACTGCCGCCGATGCTGGAATCAACTTTCTAGATACAGCTGACGTTTATCCCCTTGGCGGTGGGCTTCCCACTGCTGGACGCACCGAAGAAATCGTTGGGCGCTGGTTGAAAGGCA
>CAZZVG010001117.1:0-2957 GCA_964657295.1 Iningainema sp.
TGTGAGGAATCGGCAGATGGTCAGAACGGAAGCGGGAGCCCGTGAAAAAGCACAACAGACTCTCGGAAAAATAGTTGATTACGCTCCGGTAGGAACTGGCTGAGGCATGGTGAGCCTCATCGATTAGAATTAGCCCGATATTAGCTGGATTTAGATCACCGCGATTAACCAGGTTTAGCAGGAATTGCCGGTTGACGACTAATATATCTGCCGAATCCAAACTAAATGCATAAGACCGAAATTCCTCAGCCCTCAACTCCGCAATCTGAGGTGGAGGCACTCCATCAGGAAGTACCCCTAGAGCGCCGGTCGAGTAGAAGGTGTTGACAAATGAGGTCCAGTATGTATGATCAGGGATGTGAATTCCGCAAAGCTTTTACAACCTTGTCGGTTTGATAGTTTCAAAAAGTAAGCATCCAAGAAAGACACCCTCTGGGTTCACTTGGAAAGCGATCAAGGGAAGGTGATAGTGGAAAGGAATAAATACTTGTTGTTGAAAATAAGTGTTTTGGAGTATTAATATAAAATGCTCATAGGTAATGATTACGGCTACAAGAAATGGCTGTAGACGCATACGTTTATCGAAAGTTATTAAGCATTTTGTTTAAGTGCTATCTACCCGTAGTGTATATTAATCAAATTAGAGATTTTCGCTCACTTTGAGTTTCAGATATGCGAGCAAGAACGTGGAGATTATGGACAACAGCCATACGTCGAAGGTCAAAAAGATTTTTACGTAAACCAATGTAGCGAGCACGATCTCCTTGCCATTGACCAATATGAGCAAGAGTATGCTCGACACTAACACGTTCGCGTAGTTTTGCACGCCCGCTCTCAGTAATTTGACGTTCACGCAGTTCTACAAGTAGAGACTCATCAGCATGAATAGAAATGCTACGACCAAGTTTACTTTGTGTACATTGAGAACGTAGAGGACATGCAAGACATTCCTCTTGTGGGAAGTGAACAACAGTTCCTTCATGAAAGGGTAAACTCACGCCATTCGGACAACGAATTAAGTAATTTTCCCAATCAAGAAGAAAAGCAGTTTTATCAAAAAAATTACCATTCCTTACTTTCCATGCCTTACAAATAATAGTCATATTTTCTGTTCTGTTTTTCACCAAATCACTGACTAAATATGCACGGTCAATGTGTAACTCTTTGATGTTTTCAGTGGTTAGTTGTTGTGCATTTAAATCTAATTCTATAAATGGAGTGACGGATGCTTCTGGTTCATTGGCTCTGGTGACACCAACGGCTCTGACCATTTGTAATTCTAAGTCTTTGAGAACATGACGTTTATAACCATCAAATTTTTGACTGTGGCTTTTACGACCGTGACGCATATCCTCATCTTCTATTGAGATCCGTCTATTTTTAGCAACACCTTTACGAAGCTTTGGGGAACCATCCGGTGCCGACTCCACATCTTGTAATTCAATTTGCCTTGCATCTTGAATACTTTTATTTACCTCGGCAGTTGTTTTCTCTTCTAAATCTGTTTTTTGTTTAACCCAAGATTCAACTGAGTCTAATGTTTGTAATATTGTAGATAACGCTACATTGCGAGCTGATGGGTCATCCCAATCTAAATCCAAAGCTGCTTTTAAGCTTGTGTTTGTTATTATATCCGCCCCTGTACTTGCGGCAACAGTCGTTAAATCTTGTTGATAATTTTCGGCTATTACTTGCAGGGCTTTCTTCAGTGCATGACCTAACAAATTGTATGTGTCTTCAACTCTTGCTGCTCCCCATAATGGGCTGGAATCCAATGCCACTTTTAACGACTTAGGATTGTAATCTTTGGACAAATGTGCCAAATCAAATTGTTTTTTCGATTAACCTTCTGTCAAATGACTTGGCTATTAAAAGCGCACGAAATTTTACTAATGTTCCCTTACTAAACGGTGGTTGCTCGCAATCTAAACAATCTAAAACTAGTTGCCACCGTCTATCCATTTCAATTGCTTCTATTGCCTCATCATCTGACACTCCTGTATATGCTTGTAGAATTATTGCGAGCGCTAGTTGTGCTGGTGGTATTGGTGATAAACCGACGCTACTATCCTTGAAAACTGTTGTCATTTCCATTTGAAATTCGTAGTCAAATAATTCATGACGTCGAAGCCTTAAAAATGTAAATAACTTGGCTTTACGTATACGTTTTGCCACTTTGTCTTCTAAAGCTGATAGTTCTATTGGTGGCGACCAAATTTCCGGACGCATAGTGTCTACACTCCCAATCCCGTTTTTCTAATTATCTTTATCCTCGCTAAAAAATGTACATCTTGTCAATACCCCGTACTCAGCGCTCCGTGATTCGAGCGCACATTTGTTCTTAGCGAGCAAATTTAATGACGTATCTTCTGGCTTGTAAGTAGGGAACAGGGGAACAGGAAAAAATCCTACTTACATCCTTAGTGGTGAAACTTGTTTCATTGGGACTGCCTTCTTGATGTATTTTAATAGTATTTATGTATGTAATTTTTGGACTTTTCAATAAGGTATTGAGTTGACAATTTAGGTAAATAGCAAATGTCAATAATTGATATTGATTGCACCGAATCAGTTGCCCTTGTCAATTTCCCTAGAGCGCTTTGCTGATCAACCCAGACGGTATCTTTCTTGGATGCTTGCTTTTTGAAGCTATCAAACCGACAGCTTTGTAAAAGCTTTGCGGAATTCACATACTTCTCATTCATACCGTGCCTCATTTGTCAATACCTTCTACTCGACCGGCGCTCTAGAGAATAGAGCGGCCATTGGTCGTAGATCGGGCAATGGCGGGAATCTGTGGGGAAATCTTGCAGGATACGCGATCGCAGTGTGCAGTTATCGACCACGACAATCGCCTGCTTACCCTGCATGTACTCGCCCAAAATGTATGGCAGACAGCTCAGGATGACGGTTTTTCCACAACCGACACCGGCCAGGATGTAGCCAGCCCCACTGTT
>CAZZVG010001118.1:0-2952 GCA_964657295.1 Iningainema sp.
TCCTCCTCGTCCTCCCCCTCTCCCCCTCGAGTGTGCAATAACACAATCGGGGCAGTTGTACTCTCTAGTAATTCTCTTTCCTGATTGCTGAGGATGCAGTATTCTTCAATGATAGCTATGTCGCGTGCCATTAAAGCTAAGGGTTTGCGCTCGCGTTTTTTGCGCTGACGTAGTTTTTGCACGGCAGCTTCCTGTGTGGCATCACAAGCCAGATGAAATCCACCTAACCCCTTAATAGCAACAATCTCGCCTTTTTGTAATAAGGTACAGACAGCATCAACATCATCTAACATGGAGAACATGCTTGCTGTGATTGGTTGACTATCTGCACGTTCTAAAGTTGCCTGTGGCCCACAAATGTGACAAGCTACAGGTTGAGTATGAAAGCGGCGATTTTCGATATCTTTGTATTCTTCCTCACAATCGGCACACATCGCAAAGGCAGCCATGCTGGTGTTGTGTCTGTCGTAAGGAATGGAACGAATAATACTCAAACGTGGACCACAATGAGTACAGTTGGTAAAGGGATAACGGTACCATCGGCTAAAGGTGTCGAAAATTTCGGCTTTACATTCTGGGCAAGTGGCAGCATCGGGGGTAATTTCGGTTTTGACTACGCCACTGACGCTGCTAGAAATGATAAAATCGTCGAAGGTAAGTTCATCTTCGCAAGGCCTGCGAGTTATTTGATGAATTCTCGCTAGTGGTGGAGATTCTTGCTGTAATCTTTGAACAAATTTTTCGATAGATGTTTGAAAGCCGGATATTCTGATGAGTACGCCTTGAGCATTGTTACAGACGTATCCTCGTAATCCTTCGGCTTTTGCTAGTCGATATATAGTAGGACGAAATCCTACGCCTTGAACAATGCCGTGAATTTTGATTTCTTCGTTGGGCATGATATAGTAAGGTCAAGAAGGGAAATTTGGAATGAGGGCTACACGCAAAGGCGAGCCAGCACGCATGAGGCGTTTTCCCAACCTAGGCGACTGCCGTCGCGAAGAGTTGTTATTTGATTTTCCATAATAAAATTCGGTTGTTGCCTGAGTCGGCGATGATGGCTGTGTTGTGATGTGTTTTTATGCTATAGCACCAGTTTAGGCTGTCTCGGGTTGGGAATCCAAAGTCGCGATTTTCACTTTTAGTTTGAAAATTGAGTTGTCCGGCGATCGCTTGACTCTGTGCTCCTTGTAATGATATAATTGAATCTACTTTCTTCCAACCTAACAATCGGGAGTTGGCTGTATCTGCCACGATTAGCCAATCACCAGCAGCAGCTATGCCATACGGCATGCTCAGACTACCAGCATTGGGGAAGTAAATTCCTTGATTCATTTCTACAGCCGTAAAGTTTTTTTGTCCTAATACGACTGTACAAGGTGCATTATTTTCTGTTGGTACTCCCTGCCAAATCATGACGCGGTGATTACCGGCATCGGTGACAACAAGGTTTTCTCCCCAAATGGTAATGTCGTGACACCAACGCATACTCGATGCTGAGGGAGTACCACCACTGTTTTCATTGCGGGATTGCATATCTGGTTGCCCCAACACTATATCTGCTGGTTGTCCATTTTGTTGCGGCAATTGATGCCAAATCAATACCCGTCGATTTCCTGTATCGGCGACAAACAACTTTCCTTGATAATAGAATACACCATAACACCAGTTTAAAGTATTGGAAAAGGCTTCAAGTTTTCCGCGATTTGCTTCGTTTGCGGTAAAATTAGCTTGACCTAGTACCAAATCTGCTGGAACGTGACTATCCTCCGGTACGTTTTTCCAAATTAAAACACGGTGATTCCAAGCATCGGCTACCGCCAATCCCTCCCAACAAGCACAAATTCCTGTCGGTACACTGAAAGTTGCTCTTCCGGGTGTTCCTTTAGCATTTTGTCCCTCATGGTTAAAGTCAGGTTGTCCAATCACCCAATCCGCCGGTTGACTATCTTTGGTAGGTAAGTTACGCCATCCCAATAAACGATGATGTCCCGTATCTGATACCCACAATACTCCGGTTTCTGATTTTAAACAAGCACCACGAGGACCAAACATATCTATTCTAGTAGGTGCGATGGGCATCACTAATTTTTCTGGTTCAAGATGAGTTCCTAAAATGACTTCTGCACCCTCAGCGGAGAAAGGCAACTTCTTTATGGGAGTCATTGGATGCGTGGATACGTGGATTTTCGATGCGTGGATTGGCGTAGGGGCGGGTTTAATCCAGATAACATCTGAGTAAACGCGACATCTCGTCAAACCCGCCCTGACAGAAGACACGTAGGGGCGGGTTTCCATGTCTTTTGTAGATAGAGCTATTGATATTTTTGAGAACTAAGAATTTACTTCATTTTGAAATCTTTGAGGAGAAAGGGCATAATTGCGCCTGTCACCAAGCTAGATACTGTGATTGGTAGCCAGAAGGGAAACTTTGTCGCTGCCAGTGACACCAGCAGTAGTAAACCCACGCTAGTACCGATCGCAGTTTGCCGGATAAAATATATTGGATCGCGTATTAGCTTTCCTTTGAAAAATAACTTGGCGGAAAACCACCCTATCTCTATCATCATTCCTCCTAGAGAAATCTTACTGCTGAGCGGAGTCCGCTTGCATAGATTAGCTAATTTGTCAATAATTTTCAGAAAAATAGTCCTAACAGTATTCCTGCTCGGAGTCCGTTGGCATAGATTGGCTAATTTGTCAACCAATTTAGCAAAAAAAGTCCTAATAGTATTGCCGGAATCACACCTGCAGGACCAAATAATCCTCCAAGTAGAGCGGAAAACTGGTACCCTATATCTTTTCCAGCTAACAACATTCCACCAATAGCACCACCAATCATCGATAAGGCTGTTGCTATTAATAACCACACTATTCCTGTCATCAGGTTAATATCGCCAACTGCCAAACTTGTAAGTAACTCTTTAAAATGAGGATCTGTTATAAAGATCG
>CAZZVG010001119.1:0-2946 GCA_964657295.1 Iningainema sp.
GTTGCCGCACCTTTGGAAAGACAGTTTTCCAGTATTGCTGGGCTGAATTCGTTCAACTCTACTAGTTCAACGGGCAGTACGAACATTTCTTTGCAGTTCGACTTTAGCCGCAAAGTCTCTGATGCGGCTAAAGATGTACAGGCAGCAATTTCGGCAGCAGCTGGACAATTGCCCACAAATATGCCTCATGCACCTACGTACCGTAAAGTTAACCCATCGGTTGCGCCAATCCTTTATTTTTATCTTTATTCTAAAACGCTCCCGATTTCTACAGTAGACGAATACGCGGAGGTGACAATCGGGCAGCCGATTTCGATGATCGAAGGAGTTGCCCAAGTGCAAGTCTACGGGCAGAAGCAATATGCAGTGCAAGTTCAGCTAGATCCACGGGAACTGACAAGGCGAGGAATCGGGTTAGATCAAGTACAGACAGCAATAACCAACGCAAATGTAGAGCTACCAACAGGTAGTTTTTCCGGGAAAGACAAAAGTTACTTTATTCAAGCTAATGGTCAACTGAAGAATGCTGCGGCCTTTAGACCAGTAATTGTAGCATATAAAAATGGTGCAGCTGTGCGACTCGAAGATTTGGGTCGTGTGATTGACGGGGTGCAAAATGATAAAGTCTCGAACCTTTATAATGGCAATTCCGGTGTTGTTTTGGCGGTACAGCCGCAACCGGATGGGAACACGGTGGCGATCGTTGATGCCATTCAGAAACTCATGCCAACTCTGCGCCTGCAAGTGCCCAACTCGGTTGAGATGGGCATTATGTACGATCGCTCCCTATCTATTCGGGCTTCCATCAGTGACGTACAATTCACCTTAGTTCTCTCTGTAGCTCTGGTTGTCTTGGTCATTTTCTTATTTTTGCGTGACCTACGTGCTACAATAATTCCTAGTCTGGCGCTACCAGTGGCGCTCGTCGGCACCTTTGCGGTGATGTATGTGTTAGGTTACTCGTTGGATAACCTCTCGCTGATGGCGTTAACACTCTCCGTCGGTTTTGTGATCGATGATGCAGTTGTTGTGCTGGAAAATATTGTCCGTCACCGAGAAATGGGCGAATCTCCTCAGCAAGCTGCGTTAAAAGGCTCCGGAGAAATCGGCTTCACCATTTTGTCGATGACACTTTCGCTGGTAGCGGTGTTTATTCCCATGCTGTTCATGGGTGGATTAATTGGTGGATTATTTCACGAATTCGCCGTGACGATCGCCGTTGCTATTTTATTATCGGGGTTTGTCTCCCTTAGCTTGACACCGATGTTGTGCAGTCGCTTTCTGCGTTCATCCCACGAGCAACATCAAAGTCGCCTGTCTAACATCACAGAACGCGCATTTGATCTCATGCTGCGCGGTTACGAATTGACTCTCAGACCCGTTCTCCGATATCGTTTCGTGACGCTGATCGTTTCCGGTATCATCTTGGTGGCTACGTTCTACCTATTCACGGTGGTTCCCAAAGGCTTTGTTCCCACAGAGGACACCGGACAACTTATGGGTAATACGAAAGCCGCGCAAGACATTTCTTTCGATGATATGTTGCTTCACCAGCAGAAGATTGTTGATATCATTCGTCAAGATCCAAACATTGCTGCTGTTGACTCAATAGTTGGTGCCAGTGGTCCCAATGCGTCAGTTAACTCAGGACGGATTACAATCCTCCTTAAGCCACGCTCTCAACGTCAACTTAATGCCGAGCAAATTATTGCCAAGCTGCGACCTAAGTTAGGGAGAGTCGCTGGTATTCAGGCATTCTTGCATGCCCCAACAGCCATTCCTATCGGCGGACAGCAAACAAATGCAGAATACCAGTATACCATACAAAGTCTTAATCCTCAACAACTTTATGAATATGTTCCGAAACTACAAGAGAAAGTAAAAACGATCCCAGGAATCACAGATGTTGACAGCGACATTCAGATGAGTACTCCTCAGTTGCAAATCCAAATTGATCATGATAAGGCAGCAACTCTTGGGATTACAGCTCAGCAAGTTGAAAGCGCTCTTAGCAGTGCCTATGGAACCAGTCAAATTTCTCTGATTTACGCCGCAAATGACCAATTTTACGTAATTTTGGAACTAGCACCACAGTATCAGCGAGATCCTAATGCCTTATCAATGCTCTACATTAGCACCAGCAATGGCACACAAGTTCCCTTGAATACGCTCGCCAAGATTACCCAAGATGTTAGTCCCCTCTCCATCAACCACGTCAGTCAAATTCCCTCTGCCACTATCTCATTCAACCTGGCACCTGGTGTCTCCTTAGGGGATGTAACGCCAGCGCTTAATCAAATGGCGCAGACGGTTTTACCAGCAAGTGTGACTGCAGGCTTTCAGGGTTCGGCACAAGCCTTCAAGCAATCCTTCAACGATTTGGGATCGCTGTTGCTGGTGTCGATTATCGTTATTTATCTGATTCTGGGTATCCTTTATGAGGATTTTATTCATCCTCTGACAATTCTCTCCGGTTTGCCTTCGGCAGGTTTTGGCGCTTTGTTAACTCTACTGATTTTCCAGGTGGAGTTAAATCTTTACTCTTTTATCGGCATTATCTTGCTGGTGGGAATTGTGAAGAAGAATGGTATTATGATGGTAGATTATGCGATCGAACAAACGCGAAAGGAAGGGAAAGATCCTTTTAATGCTATCTATCAAGCTTGCGTGGTTCGCTTTCGTCCAATTATGATGACGACAATGGCAGCTTTGATGGGGACGCTACCAATTGCTATTGGTTCGGGTTCGGGCTCGGAAGCTCGTCGTCCTTTGGGGATTGCGATCGTGGGTGGATTGGTGTTTTCTCAAATATTAACCCTCTACCTCACCCCAGTATTCTATACTTATATGGAAGAATGGCGGAAAAATTTTGCTCACCCTAAATTTCCTAAATGGAGCGGGATTTTTCGGAAAAAAGTCAAAAGTATGAATTAGCCTCACGCATAG
>CAZZVG010001120.1:0-2945 GCA_964657295.1 Iningainema sp.
GTAAGCATTCCCCAGATTATTTTGCGTCGTTGCCCAATCCACAGGATTGGCGTTGCGGGTATACACTTCCAGAGCGATTTCATAACCAGTGATAGCAATTTCGGTGTTGCGTGGACGAGTACTTACCAATAACGAGTGACTGTATAATTGTCTAGCACCGCATCTACGCTAATGATTGGGATTCTTTCTGTGAGTGCTTGGGCAATCAAAAGCCGATCAAAGGGATCTTTATGATGGAATGGCAGAGTCGTGATCATGGCTGCATGAGCAACTTTAATCGGTAATATTTCCAATTCGTTAACATGAATTTGATGCTCTATCCATGCTTCAAAATTTCCAGGAATTTGATATTTACCAAGACTAACTTTGATGGCAATTTCCCAATATGAAGCAGGACTGAGCAAGATATCATTGAGGGGATCGACAATCAAATCACAGGCAACTTGACTAAGGGCACGATCATTGAGTACAAACCAGAGAAATGCCTGAGTATCGAGCAGAAATTTCATGGCATTAAGTCGCGAAAGTCTTCCAAGTGAGTTTCGTCTTCAGACAGGATGGTTAGGGTTCCGATCGCACTACCGGGCTGGCGAGGTTGGCGGGGTGGCTGGGGTTCGGCAATCAGTCTCGCGACGGTGCGATCGCCGGAAAAAATCTGCACTTCTTCACCGGGTTGCAGACTTGCAATCAGTTCGGGTAAATGAAGTTGGGCTTCTGTTAATGGAATTCGTGTCATTGTTTTGTGCTTCTTGGTAAGCGCTGTTGCTTAATTTTACAATAAACTAAGGAAGTAAAAATTAATTATGCCTCACGCAAAGACGAGCCAGCGCTGCAGGAGGGTTTCCCTCCGTAGGCGACTGGCGTCGCAAAGACGCAAAGAATCGTTTGCGATCGCAATTACTACGACGTGGTAGCACGAGAAGGCATCGCTAAATCAGCGAAATATTTAGCTAAGTTTTCTAAAAAATCATATCCAGCATCTAAAATACTAGGAGGGTTAGAATATTTTTCGTTTGGTAATACAAGACCTGCGAGTGTAACGACAGAATGATAAAAATCTGCATCGGACATTGAGGCGATTTTCACTCTCATTGACTCTGACGAAGGTACGACTAAAACAAACTCATCCTCAATTTCTTCGTAGCTGAATCCAAGTTTTTCGGCGATGAAATCTAATTCTTCGTAACAGGAACATTCTTGAGGGTTTTCAACCCAATCTGATAATACTTCTAACTTTTGTAAACTAGATAGACGGTCAAAATTACACCTGATATCCTCAATTAATTTCCTGACATGTTCTGATGGTTCTGACTGCAAAGCAGGAGCGATATTGGTAGGTATCCATTCTGACAAAAAATCCGTCAATCTTTCTATTCTGTTTGAAAATGTTCCTTGGCCCAGACAACGATTAATTTGAGAACGAAGTTGATTATTTGATAGTTCACAGAAGATACCGCCTTTAATCATCTTTGTTGTTTCAACACCCAAAATTTTACTACATTTAAGCAACGACTCTCTATCCATTTGATTAAAAAGGCTCTGATTAATTTTTTTTTGTTTTTTCTTACTCATGCGAACAAAAAAATCCTTTCCAGATCAACTGACTAGACAAAATAATCTATTCTATTTTTGACCAACGTTTTTCATAATACGATCGCCTTAAACGGGTGGATCCATAATGCATAGAAATCACACCATCTTCCCAGTTTAAACATTAATTTTCTATTTGGATCTGAATTCTAAATTGCATGGCAAAATAGAGAAAACCACGGAATATTGAAGTCCCCTATGGAAATTGCACAACACATCAGTGTAGACCCAACTGTTCACCACGGTACTCCAGTCATTACCGGAACCCGTGTTCCTATTTCTATTATCATTGGTTCCCTTGCAAGTGGTATGAATAAGGAAGAAGTCATGCAAGAATACGAACTTAGCCAAAAACAGGTTGAAGCCGCCCTAGCTTATGCTGCTGAACTTGTCAAGCAAACTGAAGTGATTGTTTTGGGAGCCTAAGTTTTGAACTTTTTGGTTGATGAGAATATGCCTCGCTCCCTTGCACCTCAAATTGCAGCGTTGGGATTCTCCGTACAAGACGTGCGGGACATCGGGTTACGCAGACACCCCGATAATGAAGTTATGGACGCAGCTATTGCAAGTTAAGCAATTATCATTACTCGCGATCGCGGACTCGCCGATCCCGAGTCAGATTACTGTGTAAAATTATTCATAATACTCCGTTTTCAGTAGACAATTGACATAACTACTGTTATCCCGTATATTATGAATGGTGCAAATAACTTTGAATGGGATTATCAAAAAGCGCTCGCAAACTATGCCAAGCATGATGTAAGTTTTGAGGAAGCCTCTTTTGTGTTTGATGACCCGTTCGGCATTGAGAAACTGGATGACAGAGAAGCTTACGGTGAGGAAAGGTTTATCCGTATTGGCATAGCAGGCAGCGAGCTTCTGATGGTCGTGTATACGGAACGGGGCGAGAAGACCAGAATTATATCAGCACGCGAGGCAACAAAGAATGAACGAAACGATTATTACCGCGAGAATGCACAAGGATGGGACGGTGGTTGAGGTATTGCCTGATGGGAGCGAGAGACCCTTTCCCAAACGACCTATGCGTCACATGACAGAAGAAGAAATCCACGCAGCGGCTCTGAGCGACCCTGACGCGCAACCACTTACAGATGCAGATTTAGCTCGGATGAAGCGGGTATCTCGTGTAAAGATTATCCGCCGTGCATTGCGGTTGACACAAGAGGAATTTGCAGCGCGTTACCAGATCCCACTTGGCACGTTGCGGGACTGGGAGCAAGGACGCAGCGAACCCGACCAAACCGCAAAGGCCTACCTCAAGGCGATTGCCGCGAATCCTGACGCCATTTATCAGGCATTGCAGTTTACGCCGCATTGAGGGCTTATATCTACTC
>CAZZVG010001121.1:0-2939 GCA_964657295.1 Iningainema sp.
TTCGAGACGCGTAGCGCAAGAAATACGGCGTCCTTGTTGAATCCCCTAAATTTATTTATGGGGATTACCTTCTGCCCTCAGCATAGCTGCCTTCTCAACCATTGAACTTTTCAACACAACGAACAAATATCTCTACACCAATGGCCAAAGCTGTTTCGTCAAAATCAAAGCGGGGATGATGATGAGGATAAGCCAAATTCTTCTCTGAGTTAGCAGAACCAAGGAAGAAATAGCATCCGGGAACTGCTTGTAAAAAGAAAGACATATCCTCACCACCCATAGTTTGGCATTCTGGGACAACACCCATAGGTGTTTCGATCACTTCTTGGGCAACGGATCTCACAAGTTCCGCCATCCCAGCATCATTAATCACTGGTGGATAAAGTCTTGTATAATTTAATTCATAGCTAGCACCATGACTTTGACAAATCCCGGCGATCGTCTGCTCTAGTCGCTGTTCAAAAAAGTCGTTATAATCCGGATTAAAATACCTGACAGTGCCATGCATCCTGGCGGTATCAGCAATAACGTTACAAGTTGTTCCGGCGTGCAGTTCGCCCACTGTCACGACAGCCGAATCAATCGGATTGACATTACGAGCAACAATAGTTTGTAGAGCATTGACAATTTGGGCAGCAACCACAACTGAATCCACGGTTTGATGAGGCATAGCACCGTGTCCACCTTTGCCCAAAATTTTACACTTGAATAACTCCACAGCCGCCATTAATGCTCCAGCGCGGACACCCACTGTTCCCAGAGGGAGATTATTCCACAGATGCAAACCGATGATCGCATCCACATCTGGGTTTTTTAGCACCCCAGCTTCAATCATTGGCTTTGCGCCTCCAGGGCCTTCTTCAGCTGGCTGGAAGATAATTTTGACAGTACCTGTAAAACTATCACGGTGGTGGTGGAGATAGTACGCAGTACCTAAGGCGATGGCTGTATGTCCGTCATGTCCGCAAGCGTGCATAACTCCATCATGCTGGGAACGGTATGGCACTTCGTTCAGTTCTTGAATTGGTAAAGCATCCATATCCGCCCGAATCGCCAACACTTTTTTAGTCGTGAGTTGATTTCCGTGGATTATAGCGACAATACCTGTGTGAGCAATACCAGTTTGATGCTCAATTCCCCATTCAAGTAACTTTTGGGAGATGAAATCAGCCGTCAGTTTTTCAGTGAAGCCTAATTCTGGTTTTTGGTGCAGTCGTCGCCGCCACTCCACGAGTTGCGGTTGCAATGACTGGATGGTGAGTCGAATTCTAGATAAGTCAACAGCTGGTGGATTATGAGTAGAAACCATATGATTATGAGTGAATCTCCCAGAAATAACAGTCAACTGCGTTATTCTATGTCTATAGTCTATAGTCTATTACACAACCACAGGAGAACATCAGATGAGTTGGCGCGGATCAACCACAGTTCGAGACAGAATTTTCGCAATTTTACCTTATTTGCTACCTTTAATTAGTGCCGTGGGATTCGGTGCATTTTTGCTTAAACAGTTTCCAGCACTGCAAGTGCTACTTGTGTTGCTGGAACCCGTAATGGTAGTTTACGGTCTGTTAGGAGAATATGGTGAACTGATCGTTTTCTTTGCTTTGTTTCTTTTGGTAGTTAGAAACGAAAAAATCAATCACTTTATTCGTTTCAATACCATGCAAGCGCTGCTCCTGGAGATTGTTGCCTATTTGTGCGGGATAATTTTGCGGATTGTGGCGCTTCCTGGAATCGTTTTTGCGATCCAAACTCTTTCCACAACCATTTTTCTGGGCATAGTAGCAGCAATTGTGTATTCCGTTGCACAATCCTTGATGGGACGTTACGCAGAAATTCCCGCCATTTCTGAAGCAGTTTATACACAAGTGCGCTAGCGCTCAACTAGATACGACGGTGTTTTCCAGGCGACCAATGCCTTCAATTTCTATCCGGACACGATCGCCTAGATTCAATGGTCCTACCCCTAAAGGTGTACCCGTCAGTATCACATCTCCTGGCATCAGTGTCATGACCTTGCTAATAAAAGACACCAGAAAGTCCGGCGAAAAAACCATCTGATCGATATGACTAGATTGTACGGGACTTACTTCGTCATTCAAGAAAGTTTGCAATCTGGCTCCCGGACTCAATTCTCGCACGATCCAAGGTCCCAGAGGGCAAAAAGTATCAAAACTTTTGGCTCGCGTCCATTGACCATCTTTTCTTTGTAAATCCCTCGCTGTGACATCATTAGCAATCGTGTAACCCCAGATTTTTGTGTGGGCTTCCTCTGGTGTGCAGTCAAAAGTGCGATCGCCAATCACCAGCGCCAACTCTCCTTCGTAGTCTACACGCTGCGACTGTGGCGGATAATGAATATCTTTTCCCGAAGCAATTATCGATGTGGGCGGTTTCAGGAAGATCAGTGGCTCGCTTGGAACTTCAGATCCCATTTCACCAGCATGATCGGCATAATTCTTGCCCACCGCGACAATTTTTGAGGGATCGCAAGGAGCTAAGATTTGGTAATCGTCAGGTTCCAAACTCAAATCAGTAGATTGTCCGTTCAACCACGGGGCAGCATCCAGCACCTGTACTTTGAAAGATGGATGTAGTAAGCCGTAGTGAATATGTCCTTCTTGATTTTTAACTCTTATATAGCGCTGTGGCATAACTTCAAATAAGTATTGATGAACATTCTCTTATCGTCCGCCTCTTTGATTTTTACTCAAAGATGATCACAAAGGCTTGGGCAGAACCTAAATCTATGTTCATTTTGCTGTAAGAGCCAGCAATTATCACGGACGTTAAGAGCAAAAGAGCTTTTAAGTTTTGCGCTCAATTATGCTCATTGTTGTAAGATTATAATTCCTTGTTGCAACAGATGTTGATCAGCACAGGAACAAATCGGGATTGCTGTCCGATTCGACATCAGCAGCCATATTGTCCATAAG
>CAZZVG010001122.1:0-2931 GCA_964657295.1 Iningainema sp.
AGGGGCAGGAACAATCGAGTTTCTCTTAGATAGATCTGGTCAATTCTATTTTATGGAAATGAATACCCGGATTCAAGTGGAGCATCCTGTTACGGAAATGATTACTGGGATAGACTTAGTTGTCGAACAAATTCTGATTGCCCAAGGAGAAAGGTTAAAACTGACTCAAGACCAAGTCGTTTTACGTGGTCATGCGATCGAATGTCGGATTAACGCCGAAGATCCCGACCACGACTTTCGTCCGGCAGCAGGACGTATTAGTGGTTATCTACCTCCAGGAGGTCCCGGAGTCAGAATTGATTCCCATGTTTACACCGATTATCAAATTCCTCCTTACTACGATTCTTTGATTGGTAAGTTAATTGTTTGGGGGGCAGATCGCCCGACTGCTATTAATCGAATGAAACGCGCACTGCGTGAATGCGCAATTACGGGACTACCCACTACCATTGGGTTTCATCAAAAAATTATGGAAAACGAGCAGTTTTTGCAGGGTAATGTTTACACCGATTTCGTGCAGGAGTTAAAGACACAATTATAATGTCGTAACTCCGCCGCCAGAATCCGCGTCTTCGCTTGTGCGCGGTGTTAGCTCAACAACTTACGTTAGTAAAGTCAACAACCCTTGCTGACCTAGTAGAATCTCACGCAATAAACTGAAAATACCAACCCAAATGATCGGAGTAATGTCCACTCCGCCAATGGGTGGTATCAGCTTTCGCAATGGGATCAAAAAAGGTTCTGTAGGCCAAGCTACTAAATTAAAGGGTACGCTGTTGAGATTCACTTGGGGGTACCAAGTCAAAACTATCCGAAAAATAAACAAGAATATCATCAGACCCAATAATGGGTTGAGAATCCAAGCAGTCAGGTTAACACCACTCATGGTTTGAAGCTCTTTGTCGATGAAAAAAGAAAAACTCGTGCTGCTAGAAAATTTTAAGCTTTGTAAAGCTCTCTTTATATACTAACGAACCACAGCACTTTCTCTGGTAGGTAAAAACTATCTGTGAAGAAGGCTTCTCAAGAAACTGATAGACCAGTAAAATTAATACTAAGAATGTAAAAAAAGGTTGAAATCTATGACTTCTTCTTTAGCTAATTTCCTTTGGAGTCTGTTGGCAGGTACGGTGATTGTCGTTATCCCAGTAGTAGTGGGATTGGTTTTTGTTAGCCAAAGAGATAAAGTCAAGCGCACATAATGCAGATGGTAGTCTATTAGAGTCTCAGTAAACATTTAGCCGTTCCATTAGCCGGAAGTGTCGTGATGACTTCTATAAAGTTAAGTTTCGACCTTAAGGTGGAAATTGGGGCACGTGAGGAACTTAAAGAGGAGCGGTTAAAAGCGTTTTTCTATGAGATAATTGCCGAATTACTGAGTTCAGCAGTTGATCGATACTGTTAGCATGTAAATATAGAGACGCGATCTGAGTGCGTCTCTATATGTTATTTCTATTCACACTAGTGATTTTAATGGTGAGTCGCTAATATAGATTAGACTATTGGGAAAACAGCAATGTTAACTTTTGGGCTGAACTCAGCCAGTGTTCTGGCTCAGGTAAATTTTGGGGCGAACTCAGCCAGTATTCTGGGAATTGTCCTGGCTGTGGCTGGGGCAGCACTCTATTTTCTCCGGACTGTCCGTCCAGAGCTATCACGGGACCAAGATATCTTTTTCGCAGCCGTTGGCTTACTCTGCGGCTTCATTCTCATATTTCAAGGTTGGCGTTTAGACCCAATTTTGCAATTTGGTCAGTTGCTTTTGGCCGGGACAACGGTGTTTTTTGCAGTGGAAAGTATTCGGCTGCGGGGTATCGCAACCCAGCAAGCCAAGCGCAATACTCCAATTGTGGACGACGAGCGAGAGGTTAGCGATCGCTATCAATACAACAAGAAGTACCAGGCGGAGGTGGATGCAGAATTAGATCCACTGCCTTATGACTACGAAGAGGAACGCACCCCGCGAGCAAGAATACCGGGTAGCAGGGATAATCGTTCATCTCGTGATAGTTATGAGGATGATGAACCCCGTTCCCGTTCGGAACGACGTAGTGGTGAAAGACCAACATCCACTAATAAAACACGTCGCCGCAATTCTGGAGGTTCAATGAATCGTAACCCAGAAAGGCCCGAAGATGGAAATTGGGGTTCGTCTAGATCTTCTAATGATTGGGATAGTTCCACAACTGAAGAAAGAAGATCTTCTAATGATTGGGATAATTCCACAACTGAAGAAAGAAGATCTTCTTCGCGCCGTAGTGGCACTAAGGGATCTGGTCGTCCCGAAAGCCGTGATGAAGATGTCGCTCCCAGACAGCAGAGAAGACGTCGTCCACCGACTGACTCAACTTCTCGAAGGGAACGAGAGGATGATGTTATGCCAAGTGAATACGTAGAATACAAACCTATAGATCGCTCGGAGCATGATCCGAATAATCCAGTAAATTTTGAGGAAGAAATCTAAACAAGCTGAAGAACATCTGAAGGGGCAACGGAAAAAGTTTAGGTGAAAAAATTTACCCCCGGATGGCTCCAAAAACAAATTTACTGGAGTCTGAGTTTGAGCATATCTTGTTTGCTCGCATCCTGTAGCTACAGCGAGATTCCAACTGGACCAACATCTCTCAACAGTCGCTACACTGAAGAGCAACCCGCGCTGAGTGGCAATGGTCGATTTTTGGCATTCATCTCAAATCGCAATAACAGTCAACAACTGTTGCTGTACGATCTCGAACAGCAACGGTTTGTTGATGTGCCTAACTTAAACCGACCGGAGACAATTATCGAAAGTCCCAGCCTCAGCTACACTGGGCGTTACACGGCTTATATTACTAGTGATCAAGGTAGACCAGTGATAGCGCTTTATGATCGCTCTACACAACACTCACAAATTCTTACTCCTATCTATCGCGGTTGGTTGAGAAATCCAAA
>CAZZVG010001123.1:0-2923 GCA_964657295.1 Iningainema sp.
CAGTTAAGAAACCTAATCGTAAGCGTACAACCAGTAGACGTAAAAAACCCAACTATAACAGTACAAGTACACCTAGTAGCTCTACCCCTACAACCGCACCAGTATCAAAAAGCACGAAGTAAAAGTAAAGACAAAGAGTGACGACTCCACACACCGACACCCTTCGGAGTACAGTGTAGAGCTATCTAAGAAATTAGTTGGTCATTAACCTAGTAGTCAAGATAAGCCCTCGGTGAACCACTGAGGGTTTTATGATTGGTCAACAACTGTTGACTACAATACATTTTTAAGCAATTGCTGCGAGACAGCATCAAATTTTAAAGTAACAAACTCTATATTCTGAAGTAAGTACACTGCAATCCGCGTGTCTCAACCTACAGCTTCATGGGGAAAGCTGTTCAAGAGAAAGTCTAGGGGACATTAGTGTTAATGGAGCCATCTAGCTCTTTCACTAACAATTGTTTTACCATTCTTGGTAACTGTTAGTCGCTGAGGGGTAAGGGTATAACGGTAAATATTACGAGAATTCTCATTAAGAGCAACAAAAGTTTTACGCCTAGATGTTTGGAGAAGAGGAAGCGTAATTTCATTACTACCATCTTTAGCCCGGCCAACGTAAATATGGGGAAGATCACCACCGCAAATGTAGACATCAAAATTGTTAGTTTCGGCATGAACAAATTCACTGGAATTGCCTTGTGGACATCCATGTCCTCTAACAGGCATTGCTGTGGCTGGTGAAACGCTTAGCGAAATGAAAGGTAAAGCCATCAAGGGTAGGCTTGCTAAGAGTAAAATCTTACGTATCATGTTGTTTCTCCTGGATATATTTGAAGGTGGATTTATTGTGAAATAATGAATGCTGCTAACTACTAATAAAAGACAGTCAAAAATCAGCTATTAGCTATTAGCAACAATCATATTTTGTCCGCGTATGATATGGGACTGCTATTGTTATTTGCTATAAATAACAATAGACAGGTCTTAGCTTACTCTTGATTAGCTAACGCTTCCCAAGTCGCGAAATCAACAATTCCAGTCAAAGGCAAATTATGGCTGCCTTGGAAGTCTTTGACAGCATTCTCGGTTTCTTGTCCAAATATGCCATCAACTCCAATTTGGAGACCATGAAAGTTGTTGAAAAGTAGTTGTAAAATTTTGACAGCCTCACCTTGAGCTTTGATACGCAGTATAGGCATATTTAGGTTAGCTAGAAGTTGTTCTGACATCGGTTTTCAATCCTTTAAAAAGTGTAAATTGAGTTATACCAGTTCTATATTATACTGGCTAAAAATAAGATACTCAAAACTCACGCTCCTCACCTCAACAAGAGCTAGTGCTGTTCGCGTTCGCGTCTCCGAAGAATGAGAAGAAGGGAGTCAGTGCAGGCAGTTGTAGCGTTGGTACAGTCTGGCTCCCTTTAAAAGGGGGCGAAGAAAGACTGTTTAGCGCAGCTTCATTAAGAAACGGTATAAGGTTGAACAAGAGGTTATTTCTTGTTTTACCGCCTTGAAATGTGTTTGTACTTTTATCTACTCGTTGAAAACTTCTTTTTCCTGAAATGCAAATTGAAAAGTTCGTTTAAAGAGAGTCATACTTGTACACGCCTAACGGGGCGTTGAATCTAAAAACCCGGATCTGTTAACATTTTCCATGCATACAAGCCTTGTTTATCAACATGCCAACATCTATAATTGACGATCAGGATGCAGGAGCGATTCAAGCAGCACAAAAAACAGTGGCTGTATGCGATCGCTCTCACTGGGGACGCATCAAAGTTTCTGATGGCGATCGCCTCCGCTTCTTGCACAACCAAAGCACTAATGATATTCAGCTACTTAAACCAGGACAAGGCTGTGATACTGTAATGGTGACATCAACTGCCCGCACCATTGATTTGGTGAGTGTATACGTCCGAGACTCGGACGTGCTGATGTTGGTTTCGCCTAACCGTCGCGAGTTCTTAATGCAATGGCTGGATCGCTATATTTTTTATGCCGATCAGGTACAATTGACAGATGTAACTGATGAAACGGCGACTTTGGGCCTGATCGGACCAGGAAGTGACGCCGTTGTGCAAAAATTAGGAGTTGAGGCAATTATCGGTCAACCCTACGGTACTCACATCTCTACATCTCTTGATAATTTAGGGGAGATAAATCCTGTTCTCATTGCTGTTGGTAGTGGTTTAGCGTCCCCTGGATATACCCTGATTCTGTCAGCTTTCGATAAAGAGACGGTTTGGAACAAAATTGTTGAGTTGGGTGCAGTTCCCATGAGCGATCGCGCTGCTGATATGTTGCGAATTTTACAAGGTCGTCCGGCTCCCGATCTCGAACTTACGGATGATTACAATCCGCTAGAAGCTGGGTTATTACAAACTATTTCTTTTAACAAAGGCTGCTATATCGGACAAGAAACCATTGCCCGGTTAAATACTTATAAAGGTGTCAAGCAACACCTTTGGGGTATCCGTTTGAGTGCTCCTGCTGAACCGGGTACAGTCATTACAGTCGGAGATGAAAAAGTCGGTAAACTTACAAGTTACACACAAGTTACTGACGGTTATTTTGGACTGGCATACATTCGGACTAAAGCCGGTGGAATTGGCTTAAAAGTCCATTTAGGAGAAGTCGAGGGTGAAATAGTAGAAGTCCCATTTGTTGCTTACGATCTTTAAAGATTGGTAATGGGTAATTGGGGATTGCGAATTATTCTTTCTTCCCCTTACCCATTAGAACAGTTTAGAAGTTGTAACCAATGCCTAGGATTATGCCTACATCGGTGTTATTTAGAAAAGCCGCATTCACAGAACCATTGGCTGTGAATCGACGACCTAAAGGCACATCAATACCAGCTGTTACTAATGCACCAACGTCCACATTATTGCCAGTATCAATTGCAACACCAGCACCTATGTAAG
>CAZZVG010001124.1:0-2922 GCA_964657295.1 Iningainema sp.
GTGCTCCTTCGACTACTGACATAAGATTTGCATAATGCATTTCTACAAAACTATCATTAAATTCTTGAGAAACCAAAGCGTAGTTATAAACTGATGAATGACTTCTTGTGGATTTGCATTTTTCAGATAAACTAGGAATTGCTTCGACTAAAATACCACGCCAGCCTAAAAACTTTTCTAAATAATAAGTATTGCTCTGATTATATCCATCATTAGCACCTGCCTCAATAAAGAAACCATTTTTAAAATTTAAATATTTTTCAAGCTTTCTATCTAAGTTATTTAGAGCTGGTCGAGAGAATGTTGGATTTCCAAAAGATTCGGAGATTTTCCGGAGAATAGTTTTCAATTCGCTTTTCATCTAGATTTCTTAGAAGGTTTACATTTAAGCATCAGATACGCAAAAATTGCTCTTATTGCTTAATTTCTTGAACCGTCCTGACGCTCCTTCTGGAGCGAGACGCAACTGCTGCGCCTTCGCGGACGCTCCGCCTCCGCGAAGGGTTTAGCTATTAATTAGGATTCTCGATGCTTTAAGCTACCAATTCCATGCACTGGTTGGCGATCATAAGCAGGACTAAAATTGAACCCTCTCGAAAAGAAGAATGAGGTTGTCCAAGTATAGGAATTAATCGGTCCAAATCCTGTCATGTCTACTTGAATGAGGTCCGATTCTCGTAAAAAATTAGCTGTCTTTTCTTGCCAATCAGAATTATCAAGTATGATCATACCTGTTTCGCTCAGTTTATCTCTGGCTACAACAGCAGATTCAGATCGATGACTACCATCAATTATTATGACATCAAACTTTTTATCATCATTTAATATAACGTCAATATAGCTTTTCTTGTCATTAAGAAAGTAATAATCAACATTGACTGGCAATTTTATTTTAATTTTGTTATACCATTCCTCATTGTCCTCAACTGATACTAGCGATTTACAACGTGCAGCCCAAAAAATTGATGAATACCCTGAACCATATTCAAATATTTCTTTTTCCGAAAAATCAAGTTGCTTAATATAGTCAATAGATGGGTATGTGTACCAAGGTATTGGGCTACCGTCCTTATCAATACATGCCCAGTCTTGGGCTGTTTGAAAATGACCATATTTAAAGTTTAGTATTTGATAAGTTTTGAAAGAGGCACTAATACCTTTTGGAATGAATTTTGTCAGCATTGGGTTAATCATTTTTTTACTTTTAATAGCCTAGTATTGAATGGAATTAATTCTGTTTAGTTCAGTGTTGAAATGTTTGTGTATTGTTTACATCACATAGATAAATTTCCAAGAAGATTATGATCGAAAAAAGAGAAGTGAATTAATCTGAATTCTAAATATTTTCTGGGTTTTTGGATGAATGGCATGGACGAAAAATCCGGACAACGCATAAGAGATTACAGTGGCGATCGCCGCACCAGTTCCACTATAGGCAGGAATCAGATATAGGTTTAACACTACATTGGTAATTCCCCCCACCAAAGTTCTGTACATAGAAAAGTGAGTCAAACCCTCTGCAATAAACCAGGATGAGGTACCAATTCCCATGAAAACAAACAAAGACGCCCAAATGTGAATTGCTAATACTTGTCCTGCCTCTGCATATTCCTTACCAAATAGGCTTGTAATTATTATTTCTGAGAAAAATGTCATTGGTAAAGCAATTACAATAGAAAGCAAAGCTAGTAGACGAAGTAATTGTTCTATCCGTCGATAATAGAGAGCTTCATTAGTTTTTTTGGCGGCAAAAATTGAGGGAGAAATCGAAGAGGCGATGACCATTGGGATAAAGTACCAAACCTCAGAAATACGAGCCGCAGCCGAGTAAATACCAACAGCCTTATTACCAACCATTTCTCCCAGCATAATTTGGTCAATTTTCATGTAAATAATAATAGCCAAACTGGAAAAAATCAGAGGCCAACTCTCTTTGAAGAGAGCCTTAGCAATTGGAAAACTCCAACGCCACAACCAAAGTGAGTATCCTTTGATCCTGTAAACAATCACCAAACTCACAGCACTCAATGCAAGTTCTGCCAAAGTCATCCAGGCAAAAGCAATTAATGGTGCCTGCATCGTGATTAGAGCAACTTTTAACAGAGTGATGAGTACAAACGCTATATTTTTGGCAAGTACAGCGTACTTTGACTGCATTTGAGACTGAAACCAAAGGTTGATCGTGTCAAAAGCCTGAAAAATTCCTGCTGCTGCTAAACTTGCTACCAACCAGATAGTTAGCTTTTCATCATGCCGTAACAAGCAGATGGAGCCAACTGCTAATAATAAAGATCCAACCCCACCAAACAATCTGAGCCAGAAAGCTGTCCCTAAAATTTGCTTTTGACTCCAAGAGTCAAGCACAATATGGCGGACTACTACGCTGTCTAACCCCAAGCTAGCAAGCGGACTGAACAGTGCTACAAAGGCAGTGGCGTAGTTAAACAGACCATACTGCTGCGCTCCTAAATATCGGGCAATCCAAATGCCTACAGCCAAACCAACACCCAGACGAAGAATTTGGTCAGCGAAAAGCCAACCTGTATTTGCAATAATTGCACGCGGTTCAGGACCAAGTTTCCGACCAAATCGTAGTAACTTCTGAATGTTGTACTTACTTAGCATGAAGCTCAAATATTTTCTTTCTTTGGCTGAACACTGTATGCTGCTATATATTTCTACTCTATGAGGAGCTTAGACTTATTCCTCCTAGTTGTGGCAGAGCCGTTTTTTTCGTAGTAATAACTGGAGTAGTAACCGTAGCCGCCTCCTCCGATTTCCCCATTCACCACCATTCCCAAAACCCGCTGTTGAGACTGCTCCAAAAGTGTTTTCGTGGCAGTCGCTACAGTAGATTTAACTAAGCCAGAACGCACAACCAGCAATATTCCATCTGCTAATTTGCCCAAGATCATGGCATCA
>CAZZVG010001125.1:0-2912 GCA_964657295.1 Iningainema sp.
ATTGCCAATCCCATCCCTTGACAAAGTCGGCTAATGCACTGAACTCCTTCTGCACCTGCTTTACTCAATACGTCAGATGAACTGAGACGCATCAGTTCGGTATCGAATTCGCCCTCTCCGGCTACCATGACTGGGTGATGAGTCATCGCACGAACAATGCGCTCGATATCCAAATTGCTCCTAGAAGCTAACCGGGCATACAACGACGCCATTTGGCCGAGTTGCATCAAGTAAGTTGGTGCGCCACAGTCATCGTGAACACTAATAAATTCCTCTGCTGGCATTCGCAGCAATTCTGAGACTTTGCTCAAAATAAGCTGCTGCACTGGATGTTTACGCTGTAAGTAGTTATTCAACGACCAATTGCACTTCTGGCAAACAGCTAGCATTCCGGCATGTTTACCGGAGCAGTTATATTCCAAACGACTGCTCTTGCCTTCTGGGATCGGACATTGGAGGGCTAATGGATCAACATCAGCTCGCCAAAGAATATTAAATACCTGCCTGACTTGCTCGATTGTCCCTCTGTGGGAACTTGTGATAATCGCTAAGTCGCGATCGCTCAAGTCAAAACTTTCCAGTGTTCCGGTGCTTGTAACAGCCAGTGCCTGAAAGGGTTTGAGTGCTGAACGAACAAATGTAGCTGTTTCCGCGTTTCCTGCAACGGATAAAACCCGTCCTCTTTCGTCACAGACAACCGCCTGGACGATATGCTTAGATTCAATTATGCCTTCACGCAACAACCTAACTTCCAAGGCTGCGGCTCGAGTTCGTGTTCCCATTGTCATGGGTTTATCATCTATCACTATAGTGAGTTAGGAGTCAAAAGTGAGGAGTTATAAGTTATGAATTATGCACTTCTCACTCTTAACCATTTATACTAAATGCCAAACTATAGTAGCAGCAACGAACAACACCGCCAAGCCGGCCAACGTAATTTGTAACCTCTGGAATATTGATTTGAGGGAATAAGAGACAATTAAGCGATCGCGTGTTAGCACTTCTTGAGGTTTTTTCCAGGTTTGGCCATCGTACCACCCCGACTCTTCATAAAAAATAATCGGACTTGTCAGACGATCTCGGACATAAGACCAGCCCAAATATAACCTTACCACTGCCAGCAGCACCCCCAGACTTGCTCCTAAAGTCCCACTCATGATAAACTGTGGGGTATGCTTCTGCGGTGAAAAGCTGGAGTAAGCTACAGGGCCCGCTACCAGCCACGATAAACCCCAAATCCAAGCTATTTTTGTGATATATTCGCGCCAACTTAAGGTACAATCACGAAACAACCAGGACGATTTTAATTCTTCATATTCATTAAGTGGTTGTTGTTCGGTGGGAACCGGGCAACTTGACACGGAAGAGTTGGTCATAGTGGTTTACTCCCACCATCTAAAGATGTAGTTGGATACTCTATGCGTTTTGCATGACCCCAGAAAGCTTCTAAATTGTAAAACTCTCGTTCTTTTGGCATCATGGTGTGAACAATAATTTCGCCGTAGTCTTGTAGTACCCACGTCCCTTCGACTTTTCCTGCTGTTCTTAAGGGATTGCGTTGCCAGTCAGTTTTCACTTTGTCTTCAATGGCATCGGCGATCGCTCTTACCTGTGTCTTAGAATAGCCTGTGATGACGACAAAGTAATCCGCCAAGTAGCTGACATCTGCGACTCTGAGCAGTATAATTTCACCTGCTTTCCTGTCGGCAGCTGCCTCAGCAATGGTTAGGGCCATTTTTTCGGAATTGTCATCGGCATCTTCTGGAGTCGCGATCTCACTGTTTATTTCAGCGATGGATTGTAAAGGGAAGTTGACTTGGTAGTAATCTGACATTAAACCTCAGTTGCTGGATTCTTGTTACAGTTTTTTACAATTACCTAATAATAGTTGAGAAAGTCGGGATAGGTTAAAGATGCTTAACATATAGATATGACAGGATATCCTGTCAAACCCACCCCTAGGGGAATTTCAGGCGAATGGTTGATGAATCATAGTTTAAAGTGAGTGGGTTTTTAATCTTACAGCCATCATAAATTTTTTCCTTTTTGATCGCCAACTCAATGGCATCAGGTTATGAAGACAATTTCAGTGTAAATAGCAAGTGAGAACAAGTTTTTTTGCATACTAACAAAAAAACAGTATTTATGCGATTGGCGATACTAGCTGTTGAGATTTAGACTTTTGGAGGAACCAATTACGAGTGGCGATCACTCTCGGATGAATTAAATAAGGAGTCTCAAGCAGGAATTTGAGAGTGTAATCGCTTGTCTTCCACACAGCTTGATCGAGATTTTGGCGACTTAGTTGTCGCAAAGCTTGCAATTCCGGCGTATCGCCGCGTCCTGGTTCCAAGCTGTCTGCTAAAAATACGATACAGCTCAGCAGAGTCATCCCTGGTCTACCTAAAGTGTGATTAGCGATCGCTTGTAATACTTCTTCATTCAAAACGCCAAAAACATCTCGAGCAACAATGGCACTCACTCCTGCATGTAACAAATGAGGATTGATTTCCATCACCTCGTCTATTTCCAACCCTTCAGTTCGTGCCATCTGCAAGAGTTTTTGTGGGGGAAAATATTTGGCCAAATCGTGCATCAAACCAGCTTCAGCGGCCTTGACTCGATCTAGGTTGTAATGAACAGCCAGATCCACCGCCATTTGCTCAACCCCGATGATGTGGTTAACCCTAGAGGCTGGAACATTCTCTGCTAACCAAGCTAAGACTTGTTCTCGCATATTTTAGAGTGAGACTTTCTCTCTTCATTGTACTCTAACTATTTAGATATCTGCTAGTAGGTTCACAATCAACCAAATTGTATAGATATGTGAAGCTGTAGAGAAAAGAGATTCTAGGATATGCTACTATTACAATAGAATGTTTTTTCGCTGGATTGTACATATTTCTTGATGA
>CAZZVG010001126.1:0-2908 GCA_964657295.1 Iningainema sp.
TTGTCTTGAATAACTTTTGGCTTAAGTTGACACCAATGACGGCCGTTCGCCCCTACGTCCGGAACTGGAGATGTCTATAGAATAATTTTGACTCTTGACTGTCACTGATTACAAAGGACAAATGACTCAAGACAATTTTATGTGAAGTTGCCATAAATCAGATCAGAACTACCCTCAAAGGAAGCTAAGAAAAGTTATTTAGGGCGGCTTCAAGGAGAAAAAGGATAAAATTGTCATATTCACAAAACTAAGGGGAGAAAATAGACATGTTAGAATTGTATCAATTTGAATTATCTCAATATTCAGAAAAAGTGCGGTTGATTCTGGATTATAAAGGGCTGGAGTACCGTAAAATAGAGGTAACGCCTGGAATTGGACAGTTAGAACTGTTCAAGCAAACGGGTCAGAAGCAGGTGCCTGTACTGAAAGATGGTAGTAGGTATATTGCGGATTCTACAGAAATAGCTAGGTATTTAGACTTACAGTATCCGGAGCGCCCACTGGTGCCAAGAGATCCCAAGCAAAGGGGTTTATGCTTAATGATAGAAGAATGGGCGGATGAGTCGATTGGCGTTAAAAGTCGAAAAGCCTTGTTTTCGGCGATCGCTTCACATCAAAACTTCCGCAAGTCTCTATTACCGACGACAACACCAGATCTACTCAAAAGTCTCTTGGAAGGAGTTCCTAATGATGTGGTGAAATTCTTGGGTGTAGGAGTGGGCTATACTCCAGATGTGGTAAAAAGTGCGATCACAGATCTCAGGCAAGACTTGGAAGCCTTAACGCTGCTGTTGGCAGACAGTCCTTATTTGGTGGGGGATGAACCTTGCTTAGCTGACTTTGCCGTTGCAGGTTTGTCGATCTTACTGAAGTTTCCTGATGGCCCTTATCTGAATTTGCCAGCAACCCTCAGAGGCAAAGGTGTACCGGGACTAGCAGATAATCTCAGTTACGAACCCTTCTTTACCTGGCGCGATCGTCTCTACGCCCAGTTTCGCAAACCGTTAATTAGTACTACCACAACAGTTCAACCAAATACTCCTACTTCAATTCAAATAGATTAGCAATTGGTCTTTAGTCATTGGTGATTAAGTGCTGACAAATAACAAATGATCAGAGAAATTTTGTACTCCCTTATTACAATGCAACATAAGATAGAGAAAGGGATTATGTAATCTTATGTAAGTAATAAAATGAATTTGGGACAGCCATTAGGTTCAGTAATACAAGGCTCTCTCACCGAGGGATTGGAAGTGCGATTGCACCCTGATATTTCAGTAGAAGATATGCGGGTGGGCAAGTTTCTTGTTGTGCAAGGGGTGCGATCGCGTTTTTTCTGTATGCTGACAGACGTAGCATTAGGAATTGCCAACCAACGAATTATCGCCAATCCCCCTAGTTGGGAAGACACTTTTTTGCGAGATATATTAGCAGGAAGTAGTACATATGGTACTATTAATCTCGCACCAATGTTGATGTTCACTCCTGAATCTGAAGAGTCTTTTTATCCAAAAAAAGAAAAATTGGCAAACCCTTTTGTACCGTCGATGACAGGTTTGGCATCATTTCAGCCACAAACCAGCACAACGATGGAACTGCTGCCAGTGAAAACAATTCCCAGCCACTTTAGCCAAGTCTATGAAGCGGCGGAGGAGGACTTTCGCAGGGTATTTGGTTGGGAAGACGATCCCCAAAGGAAAAACTTTTCTATTGGGAGGCCATTAGATATGGATGTTCCAGTTTGCCTTGATTTAAATCGGTTTGTAGAACGCAGTAACGGTGTTTTTGGTAAATCTGGTACTGGTAAATCCTTTTTAACACGATTACTTCTAGCTGGAACAATCCGTAAAAAAGCTGCGGTTAGTTTGATTTTTGATATGCACTCCGAGTATGGCTGGGAAGCTGTCTCTGAAGGTAAACAGTTTAGCACTGTTAAAGGCTTAAAACAACTCTTTCCTAGTCAAGTTGAAGTATACACTCTTGACCCAGAATCAACAAAGCGTCGGGGAGTTCCTCACGCTCAAGAACTTTACCTCAGTTATGATCAAATTGAAGTTGAAGATATCAAGTTGTGTAGTCGAGATTTGGGACTCTCAGAAGCCAGCTTGGATAACGCCAATATCTTGTATGCAGAGTATGGTAAGTCTTGGATTCTCCAGTTGTTGAATATGACAAACGACGAAATCAAGTTATTCTGCGAGGAGAAACGGGGACACCAAGGTTCAATTATGGCATTGCAACGCAAACTGCTGCGCCTCGATAATTTAAAGTATATGCGAGCAGCTTGTCCGCAGAATTATATCAACCAAGTTATGCGTTCTATAGAAGCTGGTAAGAACGTTGTGATCGAATTTGGTTCGCAGTCGAATTTACTTTCTTACATGTTGGTAACAAATATGATTACCAGACGGATTCACCAACATTATGTTGGTAAGGCAGAAAAGTTTTTGCAAACAAAGAATCCGTTGGATAAACCAACACAATTGATGATCACTATTGAGGAGGCGCACCGCTTCCTTGACTCAGCAGTGGTGCAAAGTACAATTTTTGGAACGATCGCCCGTGAGATGCGCAAGTATTTTGTCACACTTCTCGTTGTCGATCAACGTCCTTCGGGTATAGATAATGAAGTGATGTCACAAATCGGTACCCGGATTACAGCTTTACTTAATGACGAAAAAGATATTGAGGCGATTTTCACCGGAGTGTCTGGTGGAGGTGCTTTACGATCTGTGTTGGCAAAGTTAGATTCAAAGCAGCAAGCTTTAATTTTAGGACATGCTGTTCCCATGCCTGTCGTCGTGCGTACCCGTCCTTACGATTCCGTTTTCTATGAAGAAATTGGTGAAACCGCTTGGGAAGAAAAGCCAGATGCAGAAGTTTTTGCCGCAGCCGAATTAGCCAAAGC
>CAZZVG010001127.1:0-2899 GCA_964657295.1 Iningainema sp.
TGAAAAAGCTTTAACGACTCTCGCGCAAGATTTGGACGACCCTTCAGAGGTAGCTAAAAGAACATTTGTCCAATCAGTTTATCCAAAACAGCATCCCTTACACCAGTTTGCCACAAAGGAGAGTTTGCAGTTTCTGAGCCGTCAAGATCTTATAGACTTCAAAGCAAAACATTATCGTCCAGATACTACGGTATTAGCCTTAGTAGGAGATTTTGTCCCTGCTGAAGTCCGATTGCTGATGAAAGCTAAGTTTGGTGATTGGAAAGCGAGTGGTTCACCTCCAACCTTGAAATATCCACGAGTATTGATGCCAAATAGAGTTGTGCGTGTTAATCCAATACTTCCAGGTAAAGCCCAAGCCATTACTTATATGGGTAACACTGGTATTAACCGCAAAGATCCTCGATTTTACGCAGCTCTGGTGTTGAACCAGATTTTGGGTGGCGATACCTTGTCTAGTAGATTGGGTGCAGAAGTACGCGATCGCCAAGGGTTAACTTATGGAATCTATAGTGACTTCAATGCAGGTAGCAATTTTGGGACATTCTCCATTGAAATGCAAACCAGTCCAGAAGATACCAAGCTGGCGATCGCCAGCACCCAACACCAGCTTGAGCAAATCCATCAAAAAGGCGTGACTGCACTAGAAGTTGAAACAGCCATACATAACATCATCAGTAATTATACGGTTATTTTGGCAAATGTAGATGAATTAGCACGTAGAATTCTGATGAATGAAGTGTATGGGCTGGATGAAGAGGAACTACGTTCCTTTACTCAAAAAATCCAAGCAACCACCCTTGCTCAAGTCAATCAAGCAGCTCGAGAGTTACTCCATCCAGATAATATTGTTGTGGTGACTGCTGGACCATCTACATCGGCAAATCAAGGCATTAAGGTGATGAGATCTGTGAATTAGTCTCCTAAGATCCCCGACTTCTCCAAGAAGTCGGGGATCTTGTTTTTCAGAGCGGACATAATATAAAAACTCACAACCACCAACTTCATGTCCATCTCTCATTCTCGAAATGTCACCTACAGCCCTGCTTACACAATAGTTCCAACTTACGAGTGCTTCAATCGGTGTACTTACTGTAACTTTCGCGTAGATCCAGGTAAGAGTGATTGGATTAGCATTTTAGAAGCTGAAAACCTTTTCAAACAACTACAAACCCAAAATATTTGTGAAATCTTAATACTGAGTGGCGAGGTGCATCCTCATTCGTCACAGCGTCAGGCGTGGTTTCAGCGAATTTATGACTTGTGTCATTTAGCATTTACAATGGGTTTTCTGCCACATACAAATGCAGGACCACTAAGTTTCGAGGAGATGCAACGGCTAAGAAATGTTAATGTTTCGATGGGACTGATGTTGGAGCAGTTAACTCCAGCACTTTTAGAAACAGTGCATCGACATGCACCAAGTAAATTACCATTCGTGCGGTTGCAACAACTACAATGGGCTGGAGAATTAAAGATCCCATTTACGACAGGTTTGCTGTTAGGGATTGGGGAAACAGAAGATGATTGGTGGGAAACTTTAGAAGCTATAGGCCAGATGCATCAACGGTATCATCATATTCAAGAAGTCATCCTACAACCCCACAGTCCTGGCAGTCAACAAACCTTTGACGCACCACCTTTTGATCCCCTGCAATTGCCATTCGTCATTTTCAAAGCACGTCAAATTTTACCCCCAGACATCACCATCCAAATTCCGCCAAATTTAGTTAAAGATGATCGATGGTTACTCGCTTGTTTGGAAGCAGGTGCAAGGGACTTGGGCGGAATTGGACCAAAAGATGAAGTCAATCCCGATTATCCTCATCCTCGCGAAGAAGAATTGAGAAAAATATTACAACCTGCTGGGTGGGAACTCGTGCCACGGTTACCAATTTATCCCCAGTTTGATGATTGCTTGTCAATGGAATTACAAGTAGCCGTCCAGCAATGGCGAGTAACCTATTCTATACTTTAAGATAGAGCGCCAAGCTGGGCAAATTGAAATTATGGCTCAAGATTTTCAGATTTTAAAGCGCATATACAACGTTTTTGACCCATTTCGACCCTTACCCGCCGGAGATCCAGCTTATGTCGATTGTCGGGAAGTACGGGGAGACGGGGATATTTTGGTAGAGGTAGGTCAAGAGATTTTGTATTCTGAAAGAATGACTTGTCAAGCCAGATTTTGTAAAATAGAAATGATTGAAGTAAGGTTACTCAAATGTCAGAAATCATTAATATTGAGCAAGCAGTTTTAAGTAGTTTACGGATACTTCCGGATGAAAAACAACAAGAAGTGTTAAATTTTATAAAGTTTCTTGTTCAAAAGACAGAACAAAAAATGCAGTTTAGCAGTCAAGTCTCATCAACAATTAAACAGAAAAAACAGCTATCAATGCAACAAATTGCTAGGCTACCCGTGGCAGAACGTCACCAACTACTAGCACCGTTTATGGCTGCAACAGCCGAAGATTTTTTGAATGACCTTGAATTAACAGAGTTTTCTGTTTTGGATGGCGAAGATTGGGAAACTGAAAATGAGTAATCCCAAACGAGGGGAAATTTGGCTCGTGCAACTAGAGCCAACCAGAGGACAGGAAATTCAGAAAACTCGCCCTGCTGTTGTGATTAGTTCCGAGATATTTAGCTCTATTCCCATGCGGATTATTATTCCGGTCGCAACATGGCAACCTAAATTCCAAAATCGCCCTTTCATGATTCCTATCTTGCCAACTAATGAAAACGGGTTAGATTCAGATTCGGCAGGTAATGTCTTGCAAGTTCGTAGTGTAACAACTGAGCGATTTGTCAGGTGCTTAGGAAATGTTTCAGCAGTCGTTCTTCAAGAATTACTCGCCAGTTTAATTATTTGTATTGATTATTCTTATGAATCTTC
>CAZZVG010001128.1:0-2899 GCA_964657295.1 Iningainema sp.
TTTTAATCAGTTCTGTGTCTACATGCCCAACGCTATCGTAGTGATCTTTATCTTCGGGTTGCGGATGGCTGTAGCGAAAATGGACATGCAAATTGAGATTTTCTGTAGCGATCGCTAACACCTCATCTCGAAAGGCTTGAGTTTGACCATTCCTAGTGCCGTGCACAAACCAAATCGGTCGTTTGGGGTTGAGGTGACTACAAGCTTTTGCCATGCTGATCAAGGGCGTGATCCCAACGCCATTGCTAATCAGTACTACAGGCAAAGACTTGTGTATGTCCAGAACAAACTGACCGCTGGGTGGCTGGATGGCAATCACTGCTCCTTTTTCAATCTGGTCATGCATAAACTTAGACGCAACCCCGGGTGGCACATCTAACCCTTTGGGCGCTAACTCCCGCTTAATCGAAATCCGGTAGTAATCACAGGGATCAACGTAATCCGAAATCGAATAAGGGCGAATTACAGGCTGCTCAATACCAGGTACATCCAACTTGAGCGTGATGAATTGTCCAGCTTGAAAGTTAGGAATTTCGCCTTTATCTTCAGGTTTCAAGTAGAACGACGTAATTTCCTCGCTTTCCTTGACTTTGCGATCAACCACAAAATTGCGCCAATCTTGCCTAGTCTTGCCATCGTTCGTTTGAGCTATACTGCCGTTTTGAATTTCGTCTGACTCGCTTGTCTTCTTCGCATAGATCAAGCCGAAGAGAACACCACAAGCCGTTCCAATCAGGTAGGAAGGAGCAGCAACCTGATTAGCTTTCGCTTTAGGATTGACCGCACTAATTGCGATTCCCGAAATAAATGTGACAACTGTAAATGCCAAGCCCGCCGCTGCCGCACCTCTGAGTAGGGGGTTCTTAATTTGTTCAATACTTTCCAGCATCCGTCATCTCCGGTTAAATCTGGCTAATTCGTAATTTAGAGGTATTTTCAGCAGGAATCAGGTTGTTCGCCGGCGCGTCTGTAGCCACATGGAAATGCCTGTCACTGCCAAGAACAGTAGACCTAGAGCATTGAAGAAGGGGTAGATTGCTTCTAAACGGAGACTACCAAAATGTCCCTTATGTAAAGCGAGCAACCACTTGACAGTGTCCCCTTGACCTGCTAAATCAAACATTTGGTAAATCGCTCCAGTCGTTAGTGTAAGTAAGACCGGCAGCACCACGATCGGAGCAAGGAACTTATGGATCTGGCGGATCTGTCTCTGCGTGGAGCTTTTAGAGGGTGACATGATGGCGTTTTCCTGATAAAAAGTGCATTTCAGTTAGAGGGTGTTTGAAAAGTTTTGAGGAGTCAAAATTTATGCCAATCGCCTCACCATGATCCGGATCATGGCAAGGTAGATAAACGTCTCTGAGGTTTCTGGTAGTAACTCATAGTCTCGGACCAATCGCCGACACCCCATTAGCTTTCTCGTATGTACGTTCTACTACCCATCGTTTAGGCAGCTTGACATTGCCTTTGTGCTCTTTGGGACGCAACACCACTTGGACAACCCAACGATAGAAATCCATCACCCACTGCATAAAGGGCATCCCATCAAAGCCGCTATCTACCCAGATAGTAGTGAGGCGGGAAATCTTTTGGTTCATGTGTTTAACTTTCTTGAGCACTTGTTTGCCCCCGAATCGCTCTGCGACATTAGCCGCCGTTACCAATACCCTCAACACTAACCCCAAAGTATCGACGGTCATAAACCGCTTGCGAACGAGTGATTTTCTTGCCCGCATCGTAGCCCACGGCTTCATGCACCATTGCAGTACTTTTTACACTTTGGCTATCAATAATCGCGAACGTGGGACTTGGATGACGTTCCTGCTCGATTCTTGTCCACTCCCGCAGGCTATCGTGGATTTTCAACCACGTCCCAACATGAGCGCCAGTTGCGAAAATAGGTGTATACCGTCTGCCACACAGGAAAGTCCCCGGGTAACGCACGCGGCACGAACTCCTTCAACTAGAACATAGAAGATGGCGTTGAGGACGGACCACATATCCACTTCACGCTTCCGACCACCCGGTTTGTGTTCTGGAATCATGTCACTGAGAAATTCATATTGGGCGCGGGTCAGATTGCTGGGGTATGCTTTACTCATGTTGCTCTCTCGATGCTGTCTACTACCTATTCACAGCGTATACCCAGAGAGCTTTTTTACAACCAGCCCGACTTTGAAAACACCCTCTAAGGCTACAAGCTTTATCCATGTCGGTTAACCCATAAGATTGCCGATCAGAAAACCCAAATCGCGAAAAATGGTGTTACTTAAAGGATAAAGTGGCAGTTTTTAAAGTATAAAGTGGCAGTAGTCAAAAACCTAAGCTGTTCGTGTATTTGAGAGATTTTAATGCGATCGCTTGCAAATCAAGTACAACGGGACAATAAGTGTTCTAGCTCTCCAGGCTCTGCCATTTTATTCTTTAATTTCTGCCATCTTATCTTTTAAGTCACACAATGTTGTACAAATTGTGGTATCAATTTGCGATTTGTGATAGAAATCGAGCCTTGGCTTAACCCAACCAGTTGAGCGACTCGAAAGGCAGAAGCGATCGCTCCTTCATGCAACCCATCACCAAGGTAGGCTCCCGCATGGTAAGTGTTGTTCTGGCCATTAGTGGCAACTACTTCATCTCGATATTGAAAAGATTCAGTGGTATACAACGGAGTGTGATGTTTTTGAATGTGAATAATGCTATCGCTAGCAATCAACTCCTCTAGTTGGAACGATAGAAAATAATTTGGTGGCGATGAGATGTCACAAATCTGATTCAGGCAACTGTTATAACCCCATCGGCTTTTTGTCTGAAAAAAATCAAATTCTGAGGGTTTTTTAATGCCATAGCGGGTGTATATGGAACTATCTGTATGAAGTAAGGTGGTTGCATAATTGGCTTT
>CAZZVG010001129.1:0-2896 GCA_964657295.1 Iningainema sp.
TATCTGTTTACGAAAGATATATAGCTGAAAATCCCAATCATATAGTAGTAGCAACCGGATACAGTTCAAAGAATCATTTGAAGTTATCTGAGTCAGATTTTTACGTGCTCAACAGATATATTAGTGGTATTAATATTTTCTTTAAAAACATTTTATACTACTCTCATATTAGAGAATCTCTTGAATACAATAATTGGGATGATCGTCTGGCTGATATTATATACGGTTGGGAGATAGGAACTTGTTTTGCCATTGAAAGAGACACTCCAGAAAAACTATTTGAGATTTCCACTACTTCAGCGTTTATATGCACCAAACCTTCAGTAATTGAACATCTCGGCAGGTTAGGCTTGAACTGTAACTTTTTACTGAATAAGTAGGTCGGTACAAATAAAGCTAACTAGTTAAGACGGTCTTTGGTCCTTTGTTATTTATCATTAGTAATGGTTTCGGTCTTATTTACTTTTCTTAACATAGTTATATTTATTTCGGCTCACCTACTTAATGTAGATCGAGCGGAAGATTTTTAACGATTAGTTATTAAAATATATTGTTTATCCTCTAACTTTTTTTGCGTTATTAAGTGAATCTATGGCAATTCCTAAAATTATTCATCAGACTTGGAAAAATGAATTTATCCCCCAAGAAATGGCAACTTTCCAGCAAACTTGGAAAGAACATCACTCTAGCTGGGAATATCGGTTGTGGACTGACCAAGACAACCGGGAATTTATCGAAAATTATTACTCCTGGTTCTTACCTGTCTACGATGCCTACAAGGAAAATATCTGCCGTGTCGATGCAGTTCGCTATTTCATCATGTATCATTACGGCGGAGTGTATGTCGATCTAGACTTTGAATGTTTACGAAGAGTTGACAAACTGCTAGAAGAACATCGTTTGATATTTGGTCTAGAACCTTCTGCTCATGTTGATTTACCCCAAGTTAAATTTCGTAATCTCAAACAGATTGTCTGTCCTTCTTTTATTGCCTCTGAACCTACTCATCCTTTTTGGTCGTATTTTTTCCAGCATTTAGTTCAAAATTATGATTTCCCAAATCCTTTAGATGCAACGGGGCCATTTGCTCTAACTCGCGCCTACAATAATTACTCTGCGCCATCCGAAATCAAGCTAATAGCTGCAAAATGGCTTTATCCCGCAACAAAGTTTGATTGCTGGGAAGGGAGAATAAAGGACCAAAAATTTCGCCAAACTCTTGAACAAGAAGCCTTTGCAATTCATCACTGGCATGGGACGTGGTTTAAAGACAAAAAAGCAGCAACGGCAGCACAATTCGCGGAAAAGTTACCACTTTCCTTAATGAAAAAAGGGCGTGTTGTTCTGCATTCGACTTTCAAGTACAACTTGTATCAATCACTGTCTGGTGCAGAGATTGAACTGCCACTCATTTCCTGCCTGATGGTCACTAAAAATCGCGTCGAACAGGCGAAATGTGCGATCCAATGCTTTTTGAACCAAACCTATGCCCATCGAGAATTAGTCATCATAGACGATGGGGAAGATGAGGGTTTAGCAGAATATACCCAACAGTTGCAAGACTCACGAATAAAATACCTGCATTTGCCATCAGAGAATAAAACGTTAGGGGAATTGCGAAATCTGGCTGTCAAGACTGCTAGCGGTACTTATATCTGCCAATGGGACGACGATGACTTATCTGACTCCTTGCGTCTAGAAGTGCAAATGGCAGCGCTATTGGCATTAGCTGCTGAAGTGTGCTTTTTACAACGTTGGATGTTGTGGTGGCCTTCTAGTCGGCGATGGGCGATATCTCGGATTCGGATTTGGGAGGGGTCGATTTTGTGTTTAAAATCTCTTGTGCCAGCTTATCCAGAACAGCGACAAGGTAAGGATACTTCGGTAGTCGGACAAATTATCCAACATTGTCAAGTAGCACTATTAGACTGTCCGCAACTTTATGCTTACGTCATCCATAATTGCAACACGTTTAATCCAGAGCATTTTGAACAACACTGGCAATTGGCAAGCGCAAGAAAAGAAGGTAGAGATCATGACTATATACTCAGCCAACTTTGGGACCGATTGCCGATAGGATGTTATCCGCAGGTAAATTTCACTTCCCAACCCACTTTGCTACCTGTAGCTGAAGTATCAGCAGCAGCACCTAATTTGACATCATTCGTTGCTGAACTAAGCCTTGCACCATTGATTTTAGACTCGAACGCATTCCCTAAAATTTTAATATTGACTCCCGTTAAAGAGGCTAGGCAGTTTTTATCCAAATACTTAAAGAATTTGTTGCGTTTAACCTATCCTCATGACAAGATTTCGCTAGGATTATTGGAGAGCGATAGTACAGATGGAACTTTTGATTGGCTAGAGGAAAAGTCTAATCCATTCCACCAGAATTTTGCTCGATATACTTTATTGAAACGAGATTTTAATTTTCACCATACCCAGCCACGTTGGGAACCTAGCTTGCAGTTTCAACGCCGCTCTATTTTGGCAAAAAGTCGGAATTTCTTGCTTTCTCAGTCTCTAACGGATGAAGAATGGGTGCTTTGGTTAGATGTAGATGTGTCTGATTATCCTGAAGATATTATTCAAAAGCTTCTGATAACAGGGAAAGAAATTGTAGTGCCGAATTGCGTTGTTTCGCCAGGAGGTAAAACATGGGATTGCAATACTTTTAAATTTAAACCGGGCGCTCAGTCGAGAGATTGGAGTGGTTACATTATAGATGGTATTTTACAACCACCAAAAAGTGAAGGAAGATTTTATCTGGACGATTTGCGAGATCAGGAGATTGTTGAGGTTGATGGCGTTGGCGGTACTATGTTGCTAATTAAAGCCGATCTGCATCGCGAAGGACTGATGTTTCCACCTTTTAGTTATAAGCTATACATCGAAG
>CAZZVG010001130.1:0-2892 GCA_964657295.1 Iningainema sp.
TTCAAGTTCTTGAATACTGGGGAGATAAATTTGTCGTTCGCAACAATCAGATTGAACTACCGTGTCCATACCTATAGGGTATGGACACGGATTCTAGAGAACAAACCTCTGGGACGAAAGAGTTCAATACCTCACTTGGGAGAGTTGCGACTCGTTAATACCAAGTTCCAATTTTAGTAGTGTAGATCACGGTCGAGTGCTTCACTAGCTCGGCTCTCTGTAGCTCTAGGAGTATCTAGAGGTTGGGTAAAGCCAAGACACGCATTACTGAATGAGGTAAGTGACAGGTGATAACGCCATAAACTTGATCTTTCAAGGGTTATACCAATGAAGAAAGAAACTCTAAGAGTTCCTGTTATTTCCCCATCAGATGAGCCACTAATGCCAACAACAGCATCTCGTGCTAGGCGTTGGATAAAACAGGGTAAAGCCAAGCCATTTTGGAACGACTTAGGTATTTGGTATGTCCAACTACTAGTTGAATCATCGGGTCAAAACAAGCAAGATATCGCTGTTGGGATCGACCCTGGTAAAAGGTATTCAGGTATTGGCGTACAGTCGGATAAATTTACCCTATTTATGTCTCACCTTGTGCTCATGGGATTTATCCCTAAACAAGGAACGGCTATTGCTGGGGTGAAAGAAAAAATGTCTTATCGTTCCATGCTAAGGCGTGGGCGACGTGGGAGAAGAATCGACGGATCTAAACCTTTTAGGTTAAGAAATCATCGTCAAAAACGTTTTTCTAACCGGAAAAAGACAAAACTAGCACCGTCAATCCGGTCAAATCGTCAGCTAGAATTGCGAGTCATCACTGAACTTTGCCGGATCTACCCAGTTACCGTAATTATGGTAGAGAAAGTAAGCGCAGATGTTGACAAAACTTCAGGGCGCAAAGGTGCGGTATCAGGAATTGGATTTTCGCCAGTGATGGTAGGTCAGTATTGGATGATAGAGCAATTATCTAATCTTGCCCCTGTTATCACTCGCGTTGGCTGGCAAAAAGACGGTAACGGAACATCTCAAATTCGTCAATATTTAGGACTTGAAAAAAACAAATCAGATAAAGCATTGCAAGTACCAGAAACGCACGCAGTTGATGCTATTGCGCTTGCTGCTAGTCATTTTGTTCAATATAAGCCCTTCCATACTGCGAATACCCGTGGTCATGATTGGATCGGCAAAGTAACCATTACTAATGCCTTATTCAAAGTCATTTCTAAACCTCGAATTACACGCCGTCGCTTACATGATGCTCTTCCAGCAAAATCACCAAATCCCACACAATACCGTAAGCGTTACGGTGGTTCAACAACACCGTTTAAAGCGAGAAAGGGTGACTTGATCGAATACTCAACTAAGTCAATTGGAGCAATCAAAAAAGTGATTGGCTATTGTTCAGGATACACAGGAAAAAGATTGTCATTAAGCGATGCTAGTTGGACAAGACTTGGTAGATTTGCTAGTTCAAAATGTCGAGTAGTTACAAGAAATACTGGATTGGTAATTTCGGGGACATCGAGTCCCACTCAATTACCCTCCTGTCCCCCATACGACCAAACCCAAGAGGGCTATGGTCACAGTACCTCGGAGAAAGCTTGATGGATAGCTCAACCATGCGAATCTAAAAGCGTCCCAGATGCAACACTGCAAATCAAGCACAATTAATAATTTTGGCACTAGCGGGGATGCTTGCTGTTGGGGAACCGGAAGAAAAGTATTGTGTCGCCTAGCCATTAAAAAGCGATCGCCCTAACCTTACGCAAGTGCGATCGCGTCCTCAAATTAACTTAATAGAGAATTCTTACCATGTTACAACAAAACAAAGCAATGTGTTTTCAATCACTTTTAAATATTCCATTTGATGAGTTGACCCGCGATGAATGGGAGTACGTGAAATCTTACAATAAACAACTACAACAACAGTTAGAACAAGCTTATAGAAACGACAATTTTAACTGTTATAACAGACAGGGTGGCATTATAAAAGGCAATGAATTTCTTCAAAAGGAACGGCGGAGGGTAGCATCAGGTGAGTTGGTAATGGTGTGTTGTGATGTAGCTGGTATGGGAAAACGAAATTCTGAAATTGGAGAATTGGCGGTGAATAGAGCGATCGCCCTTAGTTTGGAAGAGATAAAAAGCTGGCGCGGCGTACATTTCCTCTCACAACTCAACTCAGGTGACGAATTCGTTTTCGTGGTGGATAAGGTTGATGCAGAAGGTATTCTCCAAAGAATGAATGGGATTTTTCAACAATATGGATTTGATGGCATTTACGGTGCCGTCACCGAAATCCGCAATGAATATATTCAGTCTGCTAACGATGGGATGAAGTCAGTCTATGAAATCAAAAAATCTTTAAAATCAGCTTTATGATTACACCAGAGACAAGAGAAGAAATTCGGCATATTCAGACAGAATTAAAACAGCCATTTTCTGCAGCAGATCATCAGTTTCGGGAACTCCCTGGAACAAATAAAAAATGGGTGTTTCTCCCTTGGCAAGTTGTAAGAGAAAGACTAGATAGTGTTTTCCCAGATTGGACAATTGATTATTCAGATATTCAACATCTAAACAATGAAGTTATCTGCCGTTGTGCAATAACGATTTTGGGGGTCAGAAAAGAAGCGATCGCGTCCGTTCCTCTTTCTATTCTTAGTAGCAAAGGGAATGAAATGACGCGTGGGTCTGCTGCGGATAGAGTAGCTGTCGAAGGATTAAAAAATTCAGCTGAGCAATGGGGTGTTGGTCGTTATCTTGACGACCAAGTATTTACAATAAATTATCTCTGGAAACACATAAGTAAATTACCAGAAGATAAACAAGGAGAAGTTGTATAGCAGTAGCCCGATTGGTTAGGACACTAAACGTAGTACATGCTCTATGGCA
>CAZZVG010001131.1:0-2888 GCA_964657295.1 Iningainema sp.
AAGAAGTCAGGGATCTGCAGTCATGCATACCCTCTTAGTGTATAATTCCAGTGAAAACTTGCGTCGCGGGTCCAGTCATGTAAAGGTGTTGGTCTATTTTTGACCATTCAATATGCAAGCAACCGCCGGGAAGCTCTACGGTAGCAGCGCGATCGCATTTTCCTGTCAACACACAAGCTACCAATAAAGCACATGCACCTGTTCCACAAGCTAAGGTGATACCTGCACCTCGTTCCCACACACGCATTTTCACGTAGGTGGAACTGATGACTTGAACAAACTCGGTGTTGATGCGCTGAGGAAAAGCTGGGTGATGTTCAAATTGAGGACCAATTTTTTCTAAGGGAATTGCGGCTACATCGTCTACAAAGGTGATACAGTGGGGGTTTCCCATATTCACACAAGTGACATCCCAAGATTTCCCAGCGACTTCTAATGGCTGATTAACCACTTTTTCGTCGCTTTTGCAAAGGGTTGTAGGAATTTCCCCTGCCAAAAGCTTCGGTATGCCCATATCTACTTTAACTTGATTATCTTGTAGAAGTTGAGGTGTAATCACACCAGCCAGTGTTTGAATGCGATAAGTTATTGGGGATTGGGAAGATTCTTCCGCCACTGCCTTACCTTCCAAATCAGCTAAAAATCGAGCCAAACAGCGAATTCCATTACCGCACATTTCTGGTTCTGAACCATCGGAGTTAAAAATCCGCATGGTATAGTCAGTATCATTCTCACCTGGCAGAGCAAAAATAACACCATCTGCACCAATGCCAAAGTGGCGATCGCACAACTCCTCTGCTTGCTTAGGTGTCAAGACAGGCTGTGATGATGAGCGATTGTCAATCAGAATGAAATCATTGCCCAGCCCGTGATACTTAGTAAATTTTATTGCCATTTGCCCAAGCGATGAATTATATTTGTGTTTTGTCCATACTATTAACTAATGTAGCGGCGATCAGTCCGTCGATAAATAACTCAATATGGTGACAGAATTTGATATTTCACTGCCTAGCATTCGACAAGTCCAAAACCTCATTAAACAAGCTTCACCAATCGAGTTAAAACTGGTGACTGGAGATCTACTGACTGGGACAATTATTTGGCAAGATCAAAACTGTATGTGTATTGTCAATGAAAACAGCCAGCAGACAACAGTTTGGAAACAAGCGATCGCCTACATCCAGCCCAAAGGATAGTAGACAAAGATCCCCGACTTCTTTAAGAAGTCGGGGATCTTTTTTTTCACTGCTATACTATCACTTTGCCACATTTGACACCTGCAAAGCGACTCTTGAGTGTAAGATCGAGGGCCTGAGGATTAAATATGCGGTTTAGTCAATTGAGTTCCGCTTTAGAGATGTCTAATCCAACAAACTATCCATCGGCAAATACTCTTTGAGTGTTTCGGCTTCAGCAGTGTTGACGATAGGGATGGAGAGCGGGGTTGTGTTTGCTCCTGTAAGCAACTGTTCTATATGATCAAGAGAAGGTAAATTACCGCATAGTAGCACCTGATCGTGGACTTGTAGTTTGATGCCCAGATCGGGAAGGCGGATAAATTTCCCATCTCTCCTGATTGCCTGTACTTCTACCCCATGTATATTGCGAATGTCCAAATCTGCTAAAGTTTGATCAAGTAAGGGACAATGGTTCGTGAGTTTTACCCATTGACAAGCACTGTTTTCTCCAGGAAGCGTCGCCTTACCTAGTGCGAATTCATCTAAAGCTGCGAGTTCTTCATCAGATCCCACGACTAATAAGCGATCACCATCTTCCAAAGTTTTCCCAATATCAGGATAATCTATTTCTTCACCACTGGCGCGGCGAATTGCCATCAAACTCACTCCTGTTAAATAGCGCATATTCGCTTCATCTAACGTCATGCCAATCAGGGGTGAAGCAGTTGGGAGAGGATACCAACGCCCATTCAAATCTTGAGTTGCTTGCCGTAAATTACGGGATACTTCGGATGCCGTTTCTTCCGGGCGCAAATCTAAATAATGCCGATTGCGAATTTGCTGCACTTCTTGTTGCACCATAGCTGGTGACAAGCCGACATTTGTGAGTATGTGGGTTGACATTTCCAAACTCGCCTCAAACTCTGGTTGCACGACTTCTTTTGCTCCCAGTTGGTAAAGCGCCTCAATATGTTTGTCGTTTTTGGCACGCACAACCACGTTGAGTTCGGGGAACAATTCCAAGGAGCGTTTGAGACAAACACGAGCACTCATGGGATCGGGGAGTGCGATCGCTAATGCTCGTGCATTGTTGATCCCAGCAGTATCTAAAACGTGAAAACTCACACAATTTCCATAGACATAAGGAATTCCTGCTTCTCGCAACTTCTGAATTCTACTTTCTAACTGATCGATCACGATCACGGGTAACTGATGAGAAAGCAACAACTTCACCAAATTACGTCCCACTTGTCCATAACCGCAAACAACCACATGATCTTTCAAGGGTAAATCTTCAGCAACATCTATCGCCTTACCTTCCCCGCTTAAATAAGGTTTCAACCAAGGTATTGATTCTGCCCAGTCGAATAAAATCGGTACCGAACTCAGTAAGAAGGGAGTCAGAACTAATGTGACTGCTGTCGTTCCCAAAATTAATGAATATATCTGCCGGGAAACAAGTCCTAGTGCTTGTCCTTCACTGGCGAGTACAAAGGAAAATTCCCCAATTTGAGACAATCCCAACCCAACAATTAACGCTGTTTTCAACGGGTAGCGAAACAACTTTACCAGTGGCGTGATAATTAAAAACTTACCGATCAATACCAACGCTACCAATCCCAGAATCAATTGCAGGTTGTTCCACAAAAATAGTGGATCGATGAGCATCCCAATAGAGACAAAAAATAAACTCGCAAAGATATCTCGTAA
>CAZZVG010001132.1:0-2885 GCA_964657295.1 Iningainema sp.
TAATGACTAATGACTAATGACTAAAATATCAGAGAATTGTTGTCCTTAAGAGATGAGAAAAGCTTGTACAACAGCGAGTTTAACTCGCAGTCCTAGAGCAATTGTGAAATTATTGCTCATGGCGATCGCTACTGTGACATTTTTCTTCACCAGCGATTTAGTTCTTCCCCAATCAGCTTTGGCATATCCATTTTGGGCGCAGCAAACCTACCCAGAAACTCCTCGCGAACCAACTGGACGGATTGTCTGTGCTAACTGTCACCTAGCTGCAAAGCCCAGTGATGTAGAAATTCCTCAGGCCGTACTACCTGATACGGTATTTAAAGCGGTGGTGAAAATTCCCTACGACACCAACGTGCAACAGGTAGGTGCTGATGGTTCTAAAGTCGGCTTAAACGTCGGTGCTGTACTGATGCTACCGGAAGGCTTCAAAATTGCTCCTGAGGATCGCATTCCTGAGGAGATGAAAAAAGAAGTCGGCGACGTTTATTTCCAATCTTATAGTGAAGATAAAGAAAATGTCGTCCTCGTGGGACCGTTACCTGGTGAACAGTATCAGGAAATAGTCTTCCCCATCCTTTCTCCCAACCCCGCAACTGATAAGAATATCAGATTCGGAAAATATGGGGTTTATCTAGGTGCTAACCGGGGACGCGGACAAGTTTATCCTACTGGCGAAAAGAGCAATAATACCGTTTACACTGCTTCCGCCACTGGCACTATTAGCAAAATAGCTAAAGAGGAAGATGAAGACGGCAACGTCAAAAACGTCGTGAGTATTCAGAACGAAGCAGGCGAAGTCGTATCTGATAAGATTCCCTCTGGACCAGAACTCATTATTTCTGAAGGACAAGCAGTTAAGGCTGGAGATGCTTTGACGAATAACCCAAACGTTGGCGGATTCGGTCAACATGACGCGGCGATCGTGCTGCAAGATGCTGGCAGAGTTAAATGGTTGATCGCATTCATTGCGCTAACAATGATGGCTCAAGTTATGCTGGTCCTTAAGAAGAAGCAGGTTGAAAAAGTTCAAGCTGCCGAAATGAATTTCTAAACTCGACCACTTAATTATGACTTTTAGGACAGGCAAAACACCTGTCTTTTTTTGCGGCAAAAACGTTTATAAAATAGAAAAGCAAGTTAGAAAGAAAAGTCATGAACATAAAAGTTGTATTGGAACCGAGTGAGGAAGGCGGATACACCATATACGTTCCTTCATTTCCAGGATGTATCAGCGAAGGGGAGACTATTGAAGAAGCATTGTCCAATATTCAAGAAGCAATAGAACTGTACCTTGAGCCATTAGAAGAAGAATTAAAGCTTACAGAAGGTGCTATGGTGAGGGAACTGGCACTGTGAGCAAAGTTCCCAATCTACCCTATACTCAGATTATCGCTGCACTACAAAGGGATGGATAGTTAATGTTATAATTATTGTTATAATATGTTTCTAGTATCATAAATTAATTAACCCTACAAATGGCAGCCAAAATTTATCCTATAGCTCATGCCAAGATAGGTACTCAAGATGGTTTTCGTTTACCCCGAGCCTTTTCTAAAGACCATCCTCATTTAGCTAACGCTTCAGGTTATATAGAGGTTTTGTCAGGCAATACGTTCTTAGTTCGATTAGACACTAATGGCGTTGAGGATACAGATGAAGATGAAGCTCTGATGATGAGTCTGTTTCTTGACTTCCTCATGAAAGATGCAATGAAAAATCCTTCTACGCTTGTTCCTTATACTAAGGAAATGAGTGATGAAATGGATGAACTACTTGCTGATGTCATTGTAGACTCATGAGTTCATTCACCTATGATGGATGGACCATTTTTTTCTACCCATTGTTTAACGAGCAGTGGGTAACATTATGTAATCGTGTTCGTGTTTTAAAAACTAAGTTAACTAAAGAAGATTTCATTATACATCCAGACGTAAAATTATTAAAAGCGTTAGATGTTGGAATAAAAGAAAAAATCCCTCAAGACCCTTTTGCCGCACAGTTTGTTTTGCAAAAACCTTTACACAAATACGGTCGTCTCAAGAAAATGGGACTACCTGCCCGTTATCGACTCTTTTTTAGAGCATTTAAGGAACAAAAAATTATTATTATTCTTTGGTTGGGATTTCCTCGTAAGGAAGGTGATAAAAATGATTGTTATCAAGTCTTTTCCAAAAAAGTTGCAGATGGTGATTTTCCTGAAAGTATAAAGGAACTACTTGCTGAGTGTAAGTTAGAAGACTCTGTGGAGGAACAAAGGGATTAAGTTCTCTTGCTTTGAAAAGTAACAATACCGTTCAGACTACCTACTGCCGCAAACAATTGCTAAATTAAACCTAGCACCAGATGAGTTGAGGTATTTCCGATGACAGTCACAGTAGAGTATATTCCTATTACCCCGATAGAATATCCCGACGAGGACGGTAAGCCGATGGCTGAAAGTGACCAAACACGAGAATATCTGCTCTATGCTACAAAACTGCTAGCGGTTTACTTTCAAAACCGTCCTGACGTGTATGTTTCTGGTAATTTATTTATTTACTACGAACAGGGGAATCCAGAGTCAGTTGTCGCACCAGATGTATTTGTGGTGTTTGGCGTAGAAAATCGCCAGCGTCGCAGTTATAAAACTTGGGAAGAAAATAATCAAACCCCTGATTTTGTCCTAGAGATTACCTCAAAAAGCACACGCAGTAAAGACCAAGGTGCAAAGAAAGGAATTTACGCCTTTTTGGGAGTCAGAGAATATTACCAATACGATCCGACAGGTGATTATCTCACTCCTGTACTCCAAGGCTTACGCCTAGTCGATGGAAATTATGTGCCAGTTGCAACGACTACACTGCCAGATGGTACAGTTTCTCTAGCTAGTGAAATCTTGGGAC
>CAZZVG010001133.1:0-2883 GCA_964657295.1 Iningainema sp.
ATTGGCAGCAGGCATCGACGTTCTGGAATTAAAGCGGCTGACATCAACCGGAATTCCAACAAATCTCGCTTTGGAGGTGATGACGATCACTGATCGTATCATCAATGGCACAGCGACTCCTGAAGAGGTTGTCAGAGGATTAATGATTCTAACGCCATCACTGAGGCAAAAAATTGAATAACCGGGAATGGAGAATGGGTATAAAAAACACACCCTAATTACCAATCACTTATCACCAACTGCTGTAATTCTGAATGGTAAACTAAACCAAAATGTTGATCCTGCCTGCATTGTGCTTTCTACACCAATTTCGCCACCATGAGCAGTAATAATTTGCTTACACAGATACAATCCCAATCCTAAACCCACAGAATTACGGATGAGATCGCCTCGAAAGTAGAGATCAAATAGCCTCGCGCATTGTTGTTTACTCAAACCCACACCATTATCAGAGACAGTGCAATAAATCTTATCTTCCCGAACGACGGCATTAAGGGTGATACTTAAGCCAGGTGGATTGTGTTTGACAGCATTAACAATCAAGTTAGATAAGACTCGCCACAGTTGTGTGGGATCGGCACTGATAAATGGTAATTCGGCTGAAACTGAATTCGTCAGGAGCGCTTGATTTTCTGTCAGTATTGCTTGCAAGTCGGCGATCGCTGCTTCTACAATTGTATGCAGTTGCACTCTTTGAAATTGTAAGACAACACCTTGCACTTCATTGACATGAGTTTCCATCAACGAGTTAATCAAGTTAAGTTGGCGATCGCTACTTTGCTCCATCCGTTCTAAAATCGAACGAGGTACGGGGATGAGAGGGGGAGTGGAAGAATCGCTGACTTGTGCCTCTGCCTTGTTTAACAAATTCCGCAGTACCATTAAAGTACCCAACACCGGGTTGCGTAAGTCGTGGGAAACCGCATGGAAAAATACTCGTAGTGCTTGTTCAGTGTGCTTGCGATCGCTAATATCCAGAATCACACCTACCAATCCCCCGAGAGTGCCATCTGATTTGGAGAAAGTGGCCTTATAAAAGATCACATCATGTTTTTTCCCATCTTTGTAGAGAAGATTACTTTCATAAGTCTGAACTCCTCCTTGTTCAAATAATACCTTGTCTGCTTGTTGGTATTGCTCAGCCAAATCTTTAGGTGCGATATCATACACCTTTCTACCGATAATCTGCTGTTTATTCAATCCCAGAGATTCTTCAAAACTTCTGTTACAACCTACATATATCCCTTGAGCATTCTGATAGTATACTGGAGTTGGTATTGTATTAATCAGTACTTGTAAAAAATTGAACTGTTCTTGAAGTGCTGCCTCAGTTAACTTGCGCTTAGTAATATCTTCAATCATCCCTTCGTAGAAAAGCAGTTGTCCGGTGCGATCGCGCACGGCATAGGCATTTTCGGAAATCCAGACAATACTACCATCTTGGCGATAAATTTGAGATTCAAATTCTGACACACTACCATACTCTTCTATCAAACGCACAAAGTCTGCCCGACGATTTGGATTGACATAGAGTTGGTGTTTGCTTTCAATAAAATTTCCAGTGACTTCTTCAGGACGAGAGTAACCGAAAATACGTGCTAATGAGGGATTTGCTGTAATATAACGTCCCTCGGGAGTACTTTGAAAAATGCCCTCAATGGCGTTTTCAAAGATACTACGATATTTAGCTTCTGCAACTCCTAATTTCTCATAAGCAATCTCCAGTTCTTTACGGGCGTAGAATTCGGAGCGTTGCAGTCGTTCGTATAAATAAACTGCTAAATCGCAGATCAAACATATCCAAAATAGTGATAAAATTAACGTCACACCGTAAAGCGGACGCTCAGTGTGCGGCGGGGGAAGTTTAAGTTTGAGAACTGTATTGACTACAAAGTAATAAATAAAAACACCTAACTGTGACGCTAAGTGAAAATGCCAGCGAGTTGGTATCAAAGTAGCTTGAGTCAGAAATGTGGCGATCCAAGCTAATTGATCGGGAAAAGCAAAACCTTTGACTGTAGCGACAACTTGCTCAACCAGAGTAATAGAAAAGGATTGGCACAAAAAAAACAACCCAGGATAACGACGAACTATCTTAGTATTATGCAGAATCAACCATCCCAAAAGACACGGAAATATCGAGATATTGATTGTATAAATCAGGTCTTTTATTTCTGGTGTCAGGTTTACCAGATCGGCAAAGTGAAAAACTTCTTGACAAATATCTCGTACAATGAATGTAAATTCACAACCAATGGCAATCCACAGTCCCAAACGCATCCGCTGCCACATGAAGCGATCGCTCCAAGCTTTATATTCAGAGAAGATCGCATCATTTGTAAGCCTAGTTGCAGAAAAAGCTTTTCTCCACAACTTTTGTACTGTTCTCAATCCTATTGCCATGAGTGATACCAAGTTGCATTCAAACAAAGTACGTAAGTATATGCTATCAGTCTGACTCTTTTAGCCGAGTGCTACTGAGTGTGAGCCTTGTGTGTTTATATTCTATTTTGGATCGAGCTAGAGCAAATTTTATTTGAATTGTCAATACCTTCGCCTGAAAGACGTGCCTGTAGACGTAGATAAAGTGTGCTCGCTAGGGGAGACGGTAAAAATCAAATACTAGTAGCCTGATCAGGTTGACGGGTTGGTAATGAGGGATCTAGGAATAAACTGCACAGTATTTTATTTCCAGGTAAGTGCCTAAGGTTAAAAATAATAAATTTCCCGTAAATTTTTAGATACGCTCTTAGTAAAGGTAGTATAGTTTCGCATATGAGTGTTTGTTTCTATGTTGGGTCAGTTACTAGGCCGACGTTACAAAATAATTGAATCTTTAGGGGTTAGTAGCTTTGGTCAAACCTACATTGCTATAGACCTGAA
>CAZZVG010001134.1:0-2882 GCA_964657295.1 Iningainema sp.
TAGAAAAGCTTAGAATCTTTCCTCAATGCTTGCTCAACGTTTTCGATCAGAATCATCTGCCGATTACTGAATTCCGTTGATTCTTGCGAGTTTTGTAATGCAGCGAGAATTTCTTCTATTGGTTTTCCTTGCCTGACTTGGGGATAAGCGTACACGAGAAACTCGTAATCCTCGGAGGCGATCGGCTCACTTACCGATCTGTTGGCGGCTTCGAGGATTGCTTTGAGATCGGCGACGGCGTTGGCGTTTAGCTGTGCTTTGGCTTCTCGAAACGTTGCTGGCTGTGTCATATACTGGAAGTCCTTTTTTTAGTTCAAATTTGACTTGAAGTTTGTTCAATCCTTGACAGTACAGCGAGTGGACGTGCTCAAGGCAATATCTTTGAAAATCCGAAAACGTTTCCGCTCTTGGAATGTACTGAAATTCTTTGAAAGGAATTAGTAATTCCAAATCTCTCTTGAAAGTTGCTTCACTAATTCCAAATCTTTCTAATAACTCCCATCTATACCAGTACCGAGTTTTAGTACCACTTTCTAAATCTTGAAAGCTGACAGTAACTGTTGAACGAGTCATGTGTTAGCTGCGCATGGACATCGAGCGAGTATCGTGAATCGTCAAATTTGGCGGCTCAGTGATCGCTCATAGAACAATTAAAACCCCACCGTCGTTAGTGGGGTAGCGGCGTGATATCGCAGTTTTAACCGTCAAATTGTCGGGGTCAAAAAAGGCGGCGGTTGCACTCTTCCTGTACTCGACCAATAAAAGTCAAGTAGCTGACAAAGAAGGAAAACATGTGGTCGAGGCTCATACGTGCCTGCATAAGAACAATAGCGTTCAGTCGTTCGGCGATCGCACGCCAAATAAAACGCCATCGTGGTTAACGATAATTTGTACTTTTCTTTTAGCTCTCTTGGATGCATACTGATAATTGCCTTTCACAGGTATCGTCTGTGGATAGGTAAAAAGCCGCCAGCAGTACGAATGCTGGCGGTAGTCTTTATAACTTCAATTGGAACTTCGTGATTGCCAGAAAACTGTCATGGTTGCTCCTTGCCAGTTCTCCTATGTAAACTAGAAAATGAGGCAGACTCGTGTTCCCTTTCCAAAATCTGCCGGAGGAGTGTCGCCATTGGAATTTTTTTCCATTCGGCGATGTCCTGATATTCAGTAAAGGCTTTTTCAGACAATGAAATCGTTACTTGGTTCCGTTCTGCCATTTGGGGTTTTTCAGTAATCATATCCATCACATTATCCATGCAATCGCTAAGCTTAATGAGTCTGACACCGATAACTCACAAAAACTACATTACCTCATATTCATCACAATTGCAATGGATTTGATTATTTAATTGGGAGAATTTTTCTGGCTCTCCTCAAACACACGCCTTTTCTCGTCTCCTGATATCCATCGGTTATAAACTCGCAAAAAAATAGCTGGATCATGACCCGTCCAGCTTGCGGCTACCGGAACAGGAATTCTGTATTCTGTTGCAAGCCTGATACAGTATGCATGACGCAGGCAATAAGGGGTAAATTTCAACTGGCGGCGACGAAAAAACTGTGTGACGCGACAACCATAATCTCGTAGAGTAAAACCACTACACTGCGGTTTCCGTTCTTCTGTCAGTTGCCACAACTCAACCCATTTTAGATGGTACGGGTAAACTTCCCTTTGACCAGTTTTTCCGCTTAGAACTTTTAATAAGTAAGGGGATTTTTTTGATACCTTGCAAAAAAACGCTTCGTGGGGTCTTAGACCGTAAGTTGCTAGTATGCCGTATATCCATTGCCAGTCTGGGTTGTTTTCAAACAAAAGTCGCGTCGATTCTATCTCTTGTGTTGATGGAATATGACGCATTGATGCATCAAGCCTGTAATTATAGGTACCCGCATAAGGCGAAAGATCCACCGTTATTCCAGCGAATTTAGCTAAGGCAGATAGTTTATCGCATGTTTTTTTGCGTATTTCGGTATCAACGGAAATCTTTTTTACCGCCGCTATCAAATTTTCTGGCGATAATTCTTCTCCAAGCAGTTTCCATGCGGGGATGTAATTCATTTTCCAAGTTTGTTCAGTCGTAGGCGATCGCCCACGACGATCAAAGTAATTTTCCTCAAATCTCTTAATCCATTCTTTGGTATTCAAAGTAGATTGGGGTACATCATCAACATCGATATACAGCGACCAGGAAAATTCTCCAGATGCAATTCTCCCACCCAAAAGCTTTGCTTCTGCCTCCGCTCGTTGGATGCCTGCTGGGTTGGCGTAAATTCCTAGTGAGATATCTTGTTGATACCAAACCTGTTTCCCACTATTTGGCTTTGGCGGAAGAGTGGCACGCAAAGAGAGGCGATCACCCCTTTGCCTTACCGCGACCCCTATCTTCCCCGCTTTTAATCTTTTGTTGACGGATTCTAACGTCCACTTCATTACCCTAAAACTGCCCTAAATTAATCTTGCAATCTAGGATATTTTAAGGTATTTCGTGGTATCTTTATCTTCCTCCATTAGCAATACTTGCTGAAAGTACCTATGGAATCAAGCTTTGTTTATTCATTGATGCACTCCATAATACGGAATATCTCTCTTGGAATCACTCTACATGACTCAGCATTTACAGAATAACAAAAAAAGACTGTCCTAAATTTGTCTTAATTTGGGACAGTCTTTTTATTTTCAAGTTCTGTGTTTACTTACCCAACAGTTTAACGACTTGCTGGGGTCGCCTGATAACGTTGCAACCACGACAACGCAGCATCTAAAATTGGTTGACCAGAAGCAGTAGCAAAGTTGATCGTGCCTTCAACGCTTGTAATCGCCTGAGTACGATCGCTCACCATTCCAGATGTCACCGCAAAATCCACCAACATATCGGACACGA
>CAZZVG010001135.1:0-2882 GCA_964657295.1 Iningainema sp.
CATCTTCCTATCCATCTCTTGCTTTCCAAAAACGTATAGCCGCCACGTTTACTCAACATGGCATACCTCAGGAAAGGTTAATCCTTCTTGATTGTGTGCCAAACCGTGCTGATGTCAAAGAACGTTTGAAACTAGGTGATATCTACTTAGACTCCTATCCCTATTCTGGTATGACTTCGCTAATCGACCCGTTAGAAGTCGGTTTACCAACGGTGGTCATGGAAACGGAAACCTCGCGTTCTAGAAAGGGCGCATCACTTCTACGAGAACTCCAAATACCTGATTTAATTACAAACTCTGAAGAAGCTTATATTCAGTTAGCTGTTACTCTCGGAAAAAATCCTAGCTTGCGCCAGCAAAAAGCAGAGCAAATCAAGCAAAAAATACAGGACAATCCCAGATTTCTTGACAGTCGTTTTTACTCTGCTCAAATGGGAGAACTATTTCAAAATATCTTCCAAAAGCATCAGGCGAATACTATCAAAACTCAGTTCAATTTAAGAGATATTAACCTGATTGTTTTTCCCAATTGGAGGGAATGTGAGGATTTAATAAGTTGTGAATTAGAACGATTGATTAAAGCTCTTGCCACTTATCCTGATAGTCAAAAAACTACGCTACTTATTGATACAGGGAATACATTAAGTGAAGATGTAGACCTTTTACTATCTGCTGTGATGATGAATATTTTAATGAAGGACGATTTAGATGTAACTGAAGAATTAGAAATTTCATTATTAAACAATTTAGCAGACATTCAAGGTGAAACTTTATTACAATATTTGACAGCTAGAATCTCTTTAAAAGACGAGAATAAACAAGCTTTAGCACAAGCAAAAGCCGAAAAGATTCCCTATGTTGAAGTGGAAAGCTTTTTGAGTGAGCTAGAAAATAGACAGTTGTTTTATTTAAGTAACAAATTCTTTCAGGAGAGAATAGGCCAAGAGGCGATACGGCTTAAGCCTTTACCTGCGGGCATCGCGCAATATCAAAATATATTAGCAATTCAACCAGGCGAACCAGATTTTTACTGGCGCTTAAGCGAGTGTTATCGACAGTCACATCTGATAGACGAAGCTTTAAGCATTCTCCAAGAAGGGATTAAGCTTTACCCGACAAACGGAAATTTGCATTTTTCGCTAATCATGGATTTGCGGCACAATGGACAAAATCAAAAAGCACTCTCCAGTGCGATCGCTGCCTCAAATGCATTACCCGATGATTACACTTTTAAGCTTCTCAAACATTTAATTGTCCCTACAATCTACGACAATCAAGAGGAAATCAATTTTTATCGTCAGCGATTTACCCAAGGACTGCAAGATTTAATCCAAGAGACATCCCTTAAAACTACAGAAGAGAAACAGAATGCTTTAGCAGGAATCGGTCGCCTCACAAACTTTTATATATCGTATCAGGCTCAAAATGATATAGAGTTGCAACGTCAGTATGGGAAGTTAGTGCATGAAATTATGGCAGCTAACTATCCTCAGTGGGTTGCTCCTTTATCAATGCCAAGTCTTAACCCAGGTAACAAAATTCGTATTGGTTATGCCTCAAATTACCTGCACTCTTACAGTGGAACATTATGGTTAACTGGTTGGCTGCGTCAGTGCGATCACGACAGCTTTGAAATCTATTGTTACTACACAGGAAATTCACCAGACGCGATTACAAAACAATTTCAAGATGACAGTGATGTTTTTTACCATATTCCTCATAACTTAGAAGCTACCTGCCAACAAATCGTTGCCGATCAACTGCATATCCTCGTCTATCCTGAAATTGGTATGGACGCGCAAACAATGCAAATGGCAGGTTTGCGGCTTGCACCCGTACAATGCGTTGCTTGGGGACATCCGGTGACAACTGGCTTGCCAACGATTGATTACTTTTTATCTAGTCAGTTAATGGAACCGGAAAATGCACAAGAACATTACTCAGAAAAACTTATTCGTTTGCCTAACATAGGTGTTTCATACCCTAAACCATATATTCCACCAGTCATTAAAACCCGCTCGGATTACAAGCTACGAGATGATGCCGTCGTCTATTTATGTTGCCAAGCTCCCTTCAAGTACCTGCCGCAATATGATTTTATTTTCGCAGAAATTGCTCGTCGCGTTCCTCAAGCCCAATTTGTATTTTTACGAGGCGGTTTACTTCGGGAGCGTTTGAACCGTGCTTTTGCCGCAGTTGGTTTGAAAAGTGACGAATATTGCGTCTTCCTTACCATTCCAGAACGGCTTGACTATCTGATGATTAATTTACTTTCAGATGTTTTTCTTGATACTTTCACTTGGTCTGGTGGTAATACGACCCTAGAAGCGATCGCCTGCAACCTCCCCGTCGTCACCTGTCCAGGGGAATTTATGCGCGGTCGTCATTCTGACAGCTTCCTCAAAATGTTAGGAGTGACAGACACTATCGCTCAAAATGAAGCAGAATACATCGAAATTGCTGTCAAATTAGGACTAGACCCAGCTTGGCGACACCACATTACACAATGCATAAGCCAGAGTCACGACCATCTCTATGAGGATAAAGCCTGTGTCGCTGGTCTTGAAGCCTTCTATAAAAGAGAATCTGGATTTTTAAACACTGATAATTTATTTTGAGATAGTAGGGGCGAACGGCTGTTCGCCCCACATTATTTCTGGAGATCTCCTATAAGATATAATTAATCTGATGACGGAAGAACTGGTTATAAAAGTCTTAGAGACTGACGAAGGAGTTGCGCCCTTTGAGGAGTGGTATGTAACCCTCAAAGATACAAAAACTCGCCAGGTAATTCTAGCTCGACTTGCCCGTCTCCGTTCAGGCAACTTTGGAGACTGGAAAAATGTAGGAAGTGGAGTTTTTGAACTTCGGATCGACTTTGG